>DASPXY010000495.1:0-2499 GCA_035637055.1 Gemmataceae bacterium
AGACCTGTCCATCGCCGACCGTCCGCACAAGGCCCAACTCGACCAGCGGGCAATCGAGCGTATCCTCCAGCAGCAACACCTTGCTCTGGCGCGAGGGGACGTAGGTCCGCAGGAAGCAGTCAACGTCCCGCCGCAACGAACTCTGGACAATCCGCTTGGCGCCAACGGCCTGCGTCCAGGCGAGCAGGGCCGAAGTCAGCAGGGCACGCGTGAATTCCGGCTCGTGAAAGTGGCTGAAGGCCCAGAACCAGGTCGTGCAGCGCCGCGCGTTCGACGCCAGCTGCCAGTGCAGCAGCCAGAGCGTCGCCGGATCTTCGAGATAGGGATCCCAGCCGTCGTCCGCCAGGAGCGCCGTGCCGAGCCAGGTCGGCCGCAGGTGGCCGCTTGGCCGGTGCGTTGGGCCTTGGAGCGTTTCCAGGATGCCCGCCGCCAGGCACCAATGGCGGATCGAGCGGACCATGTTCTTGCCGACGCCGAGGACGACCATCGCCCTGTCGCGGAGGAAGAGGGCGCTGTCCTCCGTCACGGCGTCGAGCCCCTTTTTCAGCCAGGAATACCGGAACGGGAAGGTTTCGTGCCCGGAGAACGTGAACGTCGTTGGTGGTACTTGCATGCCGCTGCCCGGTGCGTGGACACCTAATCACCGAAGGATACCGGGTCGCGTTCCGCTCCGGTAGCAAGATTCCGGTGATTCCCCGCTCACGAGGGCAGGGTCGTTCCTATTGTAAGGAGGATTCCTTCTGCTTGGAGGAAAGCGGCGGCGTCAACCCGGGCTGCGGCCTGGCAAGCAACGGAAATTGCTTCTCCCTCCCGTTCTGGACTGTTATACTCCGACAAGTTGCACTCACTCCCTTAGGTCGTCCCGATACCTGCAGCACTTGGCGCCGTGAATCCGGGCAACTTTGGCGGGCCGCTGCTGGACGAGGAGTGCCGGGTCGTCGGCATCGTGACCCGCAACGCGCGCCTGGCGAGCGTTAGCTTTGCCGTTCCTCCCGAGACAGTGCGCCGCACCTTCCGGAGTCGCTGACAGCAACTGGTCTTGTGAACTGGGACGTAACCCATGCGAACCGCTCCTTGGTTGCTGCCGTGCTGCGCCGTGGTCGCCCTGTGTGTCTCTGGCTCCCTCGCACGGGGCGGTGACAGGCCACCGTCACACCCTCCCCTGCGCAGCGCTCCGGCGCCGTCCAACCGGCCCCTGGCGGATGGGCCGGGGTTCTTCGTGGACGCCCGCCGCGGCGACGACGGCAATGACGGACGCAAAGAGAAGCCGTGGCGCACCATCAACCACGCCCTGCTCCGAGTCAAGGCCGGCGATACCCTCTACCTGCGCGGCGGCACCTACCACGAACACGTCACCATGAGTCTGGTCGGCCGCGACATGGCGCCGCTCACGATTCGCTCCTTCCCCGGTGAGCAGGCCATTCTCGACGGCGCCTTCCGCGAGTTCTTCGAGGCGCCGGCCGCCGCGTGGGAACCGCACGGCAAGAGTGGTGGGGAGTATCGGTCGAAACGAACTTACCCGAACCTGCGCGACGTTATGGGCAGTTTCGGCGATTCGCTGATCGGCTTGCACACCTACCATCACGCCAAAGACCTGCGCGCTGCCAACGAACTGTGGGATTGGGAGGACTGGAGCAACACCAAGGGCAGCGACATCAAGCCGCTCTACTGCGGCCCCGGGCTGTGGTACGACCGCGACACCGGATACATCCATGTCCGGCTGGCCCAGACGCACATCGCGGACATCGTCAACTACCGCGGCGAAACCGACCCGCGCAAGCTACCCCTGGTCATCGCCCCTTTCCGCTCGGTCCCGCTGCTGCTCGACGGTGCCCGCCAGGTTCGCTTCCAGGATCTCGTCATCCGTGGCGGCGGATATGACACCATCGTCCTGCGGCAGTGCGCCGATGTCGAGTTCGACAACGTGACGGTGTGGTGCGGCACCTACGGGATGCGTATCACGGGAACGCACCGCCTCAAACTGTTCCGCTCGGCGCTGCACGGCAACGTGCCGCCGTGGACGTTTCGGGTCGATACCAGCCTGCGCAGTTACCCGGGCCGGCCTTACCGCGACCTCACCCGCTTCGGAACTCATGCCCTGCTCGTGCCCGAGGCCGGCCGTGAATTTGAGGTATTTTCTCTCCCTATTAACGATGATTGGGAGATCGCCTATTGCGATTTCACCGACGGCCACGACGGGGTCTACCTGGGCGGGGTCAACGTCCGCTTCCATCACAACCGGGTCTTCGACCTCCAGGACGACGGCATCTATCTCAGCCCGATGTACTCGCGGATCGGGCGCGGCCGGGCCGAGATACACTGCTATCAGAACTTCATCGGCCGCTGTCTGACGGCGCTGGCGTTCGGTGGTCCGGAAAAGGTGACCGAAGACACGGTTTATCTGTACCGCAACGTCGTCGATCTGCGCGCGCCGGTGCAAATGGGCAGACCGTCGGTGAAACAGCCGAAGTCGCGTCTGGCGTTCGGCCACGTCATGAG
>DASPXY010000496.1:0-3553 GCA_035637055.1 Gemmataceae bacterium
TGTACCGGGGCGTCCCCAGCAGAGCCCCCGTCCGCGTTGGCTCCCCGGCTCCATCGAGTAACTTCGCCAGCCCGAAGTCAGTGATCTTGGGAACGCACTCGCTTAGCGGCGGTTCGTCCGCGCGGTTCGCCGAACCCCGGCTAAACGACAGCAGGACGTTCGCGGGCTTGAGGTCGCGGTGGACGACCCCCCACTGATGGGCACAGTGAATGGCACTGGCCAGCGTCTCGACCAGGCGAGCGGCGTCGTGCGGGGTCAGACCGACGCGGCCCTGCGCGTGCCAGCGGGCCAGCAGGTTGTCCAGGCTGGGGCCGTCCACGTACTCCATCGCCAGGAACGGCAGGCCGTCCGCCTCGCCGATCTCGTGGATCTGGACGATGTGGCGGTGTTGCAGCCGGGCGGCGGCCTCGGCCTCGCGACGGAAGCGGGCGCGCTCCCCCGGGCCGGCATGGGCCCCGGCGAGGATCATTTTCACGGCGACGATCCGGTTCAGCGCGACCTGCCGGGCCTTGTATACCACGCCCATCCCACCGCGCGCGATCTCCCCCAGCAGTTCATAGCCGTGGAGTTCCCCGACCCGGATAGTCGCCGGTGCCGGGGACGGGACGGTATGACTCACCCCGCCTGGGGTGACATTCGCGAAGAGTCGTTCGAGGTGGTCGTGGCGGTCAGGGAAGCGCTCGTGGTACTCCTGCGGCGTGGGAACTTCTCCCTGGCGACGGCGGCATTCCAGTTCCGACAGCAGCAATTCCGCCCACAACCGCGAGCGCACCGGTTCGTCCACGCGGGCGAGGTACTCCTCGATACGCGGCCGCTCGCCCGCGCGCCAGGCGGCCTCGAAGGCGTCGCAAAGCTGGTCGATGAGATCGGCGGGCGTGATCTCGGAGGATAGGGGTGGGGTGCTCATGACATCGCGCTCTCCGGCCACCGTGTGCGCTCGATGCACCGCCTGGCGGTTCCGGCGCATGCTTGATTGTACCCGCGAGGCCAAGGGGGCGTCATGAAAAAAGCCTGTCGGGTTGGCCACGTCGTTTGCGTGAGAAAGGTAGAGGGCCGACGAGCAAGCGGCTCTCGGCACAACCATCCCCCGCGATACTGCAGGATTTTTCACGATGACCGGCGAAATCCTCGAAATCACGTTCCGGAAGAATCACGATCAACTGCGCGGGGTCGCCCAACCGCAGAGCTACAGGACAACAGGCCATCCTCTGCGCGGTCCCGAGTGGGTGAAAGACCGCGTGCCGAACGATCCCGTGGCATACACGATGGCGAAGACCATCCCCCTCGAGGTCAAGGTGAAGGTTGAGCCGGCCGGCAAAGGCTTCAAGCTATTTGGGATCAATAATAGCTCGTATCTCAAGTTTGAGAGCGAGGCACTGGTTTCCACCGGAGTTCCTAAGTAGCCACCACCCCCTCGGGGCTCGGCTCGGGTGTTGAGGAGCACTGCGCGCCGCCTCTGCCTCAGCGCTCCATCTGGGGGCATGCCGCTACTAGAGCGGCAGTCATGCCGGGTGAGCGGCCCGTGGCCATCCCACACTCGCAAAGGCGAGGCGACGGCGACCTTTGCCAGCGCGGTTGCTCCCAACACATTCCTTCGCGAGGTGCCGCTCACGACAACCGTGAGCAGCTCGGCCTGTGATCGGTCCTGGCAGATGCGGATTTGTCTGGTGCGCATTCCTCACCGTCGCGGACGGGCTTGCCGTGCAGCAGGCGCTCGGATTGACCCACAGCAGTTCGCTCAAGGCAGCGGCGTCCCGTCGATCCGTCTTGCGTTTCTTGCGGTCGTCGGGCTGGATCAGAATCACCTGGTGGCAGCGGTAGTCGCGGAGCATGCGAATCAGCCAGTCATTGAAGCCGCAGACCTCCAGCACGGCCACGAAGGGCTCCCCGCCGCGCAGCGTGGAATCGGTGCTCACTCCCGAGCTGGCGCCGTGATCGAGCCTGCCCACTGGCCCGACAGGTAGACTGCCACCTTGACCGCGCCGGTGGCCGTGTGGTTGCGGCCGTCAGCGATGGTGGACGTAAAGTAATCCGCGCCGGTGAAGCCACTGTTGGCGCATTGGTGACCGTGTTCGGGCTGGCCGAGCAGTTAACCGTGACGCCGCCGACCGGACCCGAAGCGCTGCTGGTCGTCCGGGTGTGACTCGGTCCTCGCTCCAAGCAGGGCGAGGGGGAAAACCGAGCCGTGGATTGCTGGCGGCGGCGCTGAGGTAGGCGCTTCTTTTCAGGCCGTCGGTGGCGTTGCAAGAAAACAACCGGCTCTCCGCTGCTTGTGACCCCTCTATCTATGTGGCAAGCTGCTTCGATTCACAGGGGACCGCACGATGGGTGAGGCCGTATCCGGCCGCTGTGGGAGGGGCAGGTGGGTGTCAGTCTGCCGGGCCGATTAGCACGAACGGCGCCCAGAAGTAGGGGGCGGACCAGTCACGGTCGCGGTGAGCACGCACTTGCCGCCGGGCCTCTTGCAGCGCCCGGGCGTAGATTCCCCGTCGGTCGTCCTTCGCAGCACCCATTACCTTCGCGAAGAACACCTTCATCAGTTCGGCCGTGGCCTCGTCATCCACGCCCCAGTGGCTGGCGACCACGCGGCGGGCGCCGGCCGCGAGGAAGCCGCCACTCAGAGTGACCCCCGCCTCCAGCGGCAACTGCGGGCCGACGTTGGTGACGCAGGCGCTCAGCACGGCCAATTCGCACTTGCGCAGCGGGAGCGCGTAGATCTCGTGCAGCGGCAGGAAGCCGTCATCCTTCTCCGCCCCCTCGCCTGGCGCCAGCGCCAGACCCCCGAACAAATTACGGAAGTGCATGTGAGCGATGCCGTGGGCGGCGATGTGGACGACGTGCCGGCCCGATAGTTCCGCCAGCAGTGCCTCTTTCGTCGCCTTTGGGCCGCGCAGGGCCTTGACCTGGTCGCGAGCGAATAGCCGTTCGAGGCTCTCGGATTCCGCCCTGGTGCCCGGAAGCAGGGGGAACGGCCCTGGCAGCTTGGAGAGCATTGAGCCTGGGACGTGGGAGAGGTCGGGCAGAGCCGGCCGCTGCACCTTTGCCTCCTGGCCTGCGCCCTCCTTCGCTTGTGGGTATGCCGGGTCGGCCACGGTCAACAGCGACTTCAGGCCGTTCGGCGCCGCGGGCCGGCGCTCAGCCAGCAAGGCCAGGATCGCCACCGAGGGAGCGTAGGCGAGCGGCGGCAACTCGTCGAGGACGTAGGACGAAGAGCGCCCGGCAGGCAACAGCAGGGCCTCGAAGGGAAGTTTGTGCAGGGCCCCGTCCGGGACGATGACCAGACAATCGGGCTTGTGGGCCTCGATGCGTTTGCGGGCCGCCGCCGGCAGCAGGATCTCCCCGAGCAGATCGGTCCGCTGCGGTTGCAGGGACGGTACGCCGGGCCTGGATTGGAGCTGCAGGCCGCGTGCGGGCCGGAACTCCGGGTGCGCGATCTGTTCAAGGTAGTTCTCCACCAGGGCGCACAGGACATCCCGGCCCAGCCGGACGGTGGGCGGCTGCTTCCCGGAGGCGGGTAGCTCGGGCTGCTTCTCCCGCTTCAGGACGATCTTCC
>DASPXY010000497.1:0-3787 GCA_035637055.1 Gemmataceae bacterium
TGCCACCGCTGGCCCAGATGAGGGCAGCGCGCCAGCGCCGCTTGTGTGCGAACAGTAGGCCGAGGCCCAGCCCAACTCCGAGCAGCGCTACCGCCCCGAGAACGCGCGGGGCGTGGCCCTGCGGGTGGACGATCAGCATGATCAACCCCAGGATCGCCACGGCGGCCAGAAACACCGGCGCCAGCAGTGAGACGGTGCGCGGCGCGGGGGCCACCCTCGCCGGCGGGGTCAGGATGGGTTGCTCCCGCACCGTGGGCGCAGGAACGGGCGGTGAAGGCTTGTCGCCGGGCGGGCGCCACGGCTCGAACGGGTCAGGGATTTTCGCCATCGCGATCCTCCTTTGGGCGCGGCGGCGCCGGTGCGGGAGCACGCACCCGGAGGCGCGACAGGGCAGTGGCGATGTCCACCGCCGCGTCGCCTCCCGCGCTTCGACCCGGCAGTCCGGCAGTCCCGGCGACCCAGACCACGGCCCAGACCCGTTGCCGTTGAATGTTCGCGCGAGCCGCCTCGACGATGGCTCGCTCCTCGTCGCTCAGCAACTCGCCTTCATTCAGTTCCCTGAGGATCGTAGCGAGTTGTTGCCCCTCGTGCCACAGCTGGACTGCGAGGGCACGCTCGATGTCTGTGAGTCCGCGGCCAAGGTGGAACTCGACCTGCTCAATCCCGCGCGCGTCCTGGTCGGCCTCCTGCTGCAATTGCCCCGCCGCCTGCTGGACACGCTGCAGGGCAGCGCCGGCTTGTTTGTCGGCCGCCTGGCGATGCGGCCCAAGTGCGGCCTGCGTCTGACGACAGAGGACCGGATGGAGGGCGGCCGCTTCCGTCAGCGCCGTCGCAGCGGCCGGTTCCTTCAGCTGCACCTGCCACTTCTCGATGTCCGCTGTGGGGATGAGCAGACGCGGTCCCGGCGGCGGGTTCTGCCCGGCGCCGGCGGCGAGCGTGTTTCGCACCGGCCAGGTCGTTACCTCCCCACGGCTCAGCACCAGGGCCTTCATGTCGGCCAGCAGGCGAGCGCCGTTCTCGGCAGGGCCGTGAGCCGGCAGCAGGGCGCGGGCCTCGCCGCCGTGCCCGTCCAGCCATGCCTTGACGGCCAGATCCTGCAGGAGTCGTAGCGCCAGGTCGGGCCGTCGCGTCGCGGCCTGCAGGTCAGCGACCTTGGCTTTGAGGACAGCCACCGTCGGCGGATCCTGCCAGCGGCCCTCGGCCTGAATGCGCAGATCCGCCAGCGCTTGCAGCCCCCGCACCAGGGTCTGGAGAGCGGCGGGCAGACGCGCGATCTTCAGGCGCCCGAGGGCCTGACGAATCTCCGCGGGTGCCTGCTTCTCGGCAACGGCGAGGATGGCCTCCAACTCCTGCAGCGCCTCCAGCTGCTCGCCGGCCTCGTTGATGGCTTCGAGGGCCGCCTTGCTCGCCGCTGGCAGGCCAGGTTGTTGCAGGTCCGCGGCCGCGCGCTTGCGGACAGCACGCCAATCGTCGGCGCGGGCCAGATCCTGCATCGCCTGAAGCGTCAGCGCGAGAGCCGCACGGTGGGCCTGCATTTCCAAGGCTTGGAGGGCCTTGTTGGCGTGCGGATGCAGATTCCATGCTTCGGCGCGGACTTCACGAATTCTCGGAAGGAGACTTTTCGGATCGCGAAGCTGCGAGAGTTGCCGGCTCAGGTTCGTGATTTGATTGCGCACCATCGGCTGTACCCTACCGATGCCGCCGACGCCGACACCCGGATGTCCGGGTCCGGGATTAGGACGAGGAGCGGGCCTGGGCGCAGGCCGGCCGCGGCCCGCCGGGGCGGAGGTGACGCACACCAGCGCCAGGATTGTCAGAGCCGCGATCAAAACAGACGCTCGCGTGACAGGTTTCATGGCTCGTCCTCCCGGATGAAGCGGCCCGCAGCCGCGACGGGTGATGGGATCAACCTGCTCGTCAGGGGCCGGGCTTTCTCGACCTGGCCTGGCGGACGTGTGTTCTTCCCCTGCCGCTCGCCGTCGCCGAGGTCTGCGCGACAGCGCTCCAGTAGCCCCTGCAGCCGTTTGACGACGTCGGGGTGCTGGGCGGCCACATCGGTCTTTTCGGCGATGTCCTTCTCCAGATTGTAGAGTTGCAAAGGCGTCGGCGTTACCTTGTCCTTGACGCCTGGACCAGTGCGCCGCCCCGGCACGTAGAGCTTCCACGGCCCGCTGCGCACTCCCTCCAGCCGGGCGACCGAGTAGAAGAAGACGGCGTCATGGGGAGTCCGTGCCCCAGGCTTCGCGGCGAGCAGCGGCCCGATGTCCTTGCCGTCGATGACGCGATCCGCGGGGGCGGCGCCGCCGGCCAGTTTGGCGAACGTCGGCAGGAAATCGAAGGTGACCGCGATCTCATCGGACACCTTCGCCGCCGGGATGTGCCCCGGCCAGCGGGCGATGAACGGCACGCGATGCCCGCCCTCCCAGGTGGTTCCCTTGGTGCCGCGCAGTGGCGCGTTGCTCGTCGCGGGCCGGTTGGCGCCGCCGTTGTCCGAGGTGAAGCAGACCAGGGTGTGTTCGTCCAAACCGAGCGTCTTGAGCGTGTCGAGAATGCGGCCGGTGGACCAGTCGAGTTCCTCAATGACGTCGCCGAGGATGCCGTTGGCCGACTTGCCGCGGAACTTCGCGCTGGCAAACAGCGGGGCGTGCGGCATCGTGTGCGGCAGATAAAGGAAGAATGGCCGATCTTTATTCTTCGTGATGAAGGCGATGGCCTCGTCGGTGTAGCGTTTGGTCAGCAGCGCCTGGTCCGGCTCGGTTTCGATCACCTTGGCGTCGCGCAACAGCGGCAGCGGCGGGAACAGGTTCTCCTTGCCCTTGGGCCGTGCGGTGCGGCCCATGTCGTTCGAGTAGGGAATGCCGAAGTAGGAATCGAAGCCGTGCCGCGTCGGCAAGAAGGGCGGCTGATCGCCGAGGTGCCACTTGCCGATGCAGCCGGTGGCGTAGCCGAGACGGCGCAGCAGTTCGGCGATGGTGATCTCGCCGTCGCTGATGCCGCGGCGGTTCTCGGGAAAGAGCACCTGCTGGCCCTTCTCGTTGCGGTGCAGCCCGACGCGCTGCGGATAGCAGCCGGTCAGGATCGAGGCGCGGGTCGGAGTGCAGACATTGGCGATCGCGTAAAAGCCAGTAAAGCGGATACCTTCCTTCGCCATGCGGTCGAGGACCGGGGTGCGGTTCTTCGTCGAGCCGTAGCACGCGAGGTCGCCGTAGCCAAGGTCGTCCGCCAGGATGAGGATGAAGTTGGGCTTGCGGGGCTGGGCCTTGGACTTGCCGTCCTGGGCCGCTGCCGGCGTGGCCGCCAGGATCGTCACAAGGAGGATCGCGAGGGATCGGGTGCGCGGGAGCATGGGTCGTTCCTTTCCTGCCGCTGCAGTCGCGGTGTTGCTCGTTGCCTGTCCCGGATTCCTGCTACAAACGATCCCGGATTTACGAAGGGTTGTCAAGTGGCTGGTTATTCTGGAGTTCCCCCTGCTCTTCCTGTCCTCGACGGCGGCGGGGCTTGTCCCTGCCATCTGGCCCGCCTAACACAACGCGAGCGGTGGGATTTGTCCGGTCGTCTGGCCCGCAGCCATCTGCGGAGGGGTTGCCATGCCGAAACGATGTTCGTCGCTCGTCCCCGTGGTCTGCCTCGGGTTGGTCGCGCTTTTCCTGTCTCCGAGGGGAGCCTCCCAGACGAAGGACACCGGTTTGGGTCTCAAACCAGACCCCAAAGCCAAACCGGGCATCGAGGTGCGGTTGCGTTTCTCGGTGGAGGAACTCGACCCGTTGCAGCCGGGCAAGAGCTTCGT
>DASPXY010000498.1:0-2510 GCA_035637055.1 Gemmataceae bacterium
CGGTCACCGCGCCAGCGAAGGAGGTAGCGGCAGTGATCCTGGAGGCGCGCCTACCCGCGCCCTTGCGCGTGTTTGTGCCCGCGCACCGACTGTCGACGGCCGGCCTGCTGCCGCCGACGCTCCGCCAACAGTACGGATTGCGCTGGAGCGCGTTCCACGAACTCGCGCTCCAGCTGGCCGCACGCTCCATCAGGATCACCGCAACGCCGGTCCTCGCCGCCGCCTCACGACTGACACCCCCGGCCGGGCCGCTCGCGGCCTGAGCCTCCTCGATGCGCAGCTGCCTGCGCCGCGCACGCGCCGGACCCAGAAGACGACTGCGGGGATCATGGGTCGACATCCCCCCGTATGGGTGCCAAAACCTTGGACACGTCCTTCGAAGGTGCCGCATTGCAGGCGGAACCGCGTTTACGCACCCCGCAGCAAGGCGCCCAGGAAGGCGACGCTCACTGCGGCGGGGCGCCGCCGTCCTGAGTTGCCGCAGGGGAGAGAACACAGCGAACTCAGGTCCTGGGCACTCTCGCGGGTTCGAACCAGCCTCTGCATCTCCTTCCGTCCCAGTACCCAATCCGTGCCCAAAACGTCCGCAAAGGGCCGCCGCCTTTCGCCCTACGACACCGGCCTCGGGGACGTGCCGTGCCCGCACCGGTGGCGTTCGTCGCCCAGCAGGGGTTGCGCAACCCTTGTTCCCACCGAGGGAGCGTGTCGCGGTTCCGCCAGAAAGCGACGTGCGAGGGAAAGCACGCGGCCGGCCCTCTCAGTCGGCTCCGACTACGCTCAGCAAACGAGTCATTCTCGAAGGCTAATCCGTTTTTGCCAACGCATTCGCCAAATCCCTCCCAGAGGCGTACGACACGCGATGACGCGCGAAGATCTTGAGCACGCTCCTCGGACGTGCAGGCCGAACGCCAGGGGACATTCCTGAACGCTGGCCCATGCCACACGCGGCGAATGATGGAGCTGGAAACTACTGGTGGAAAGGAAATCTCTCTTCTTGAGTCGAGCCCTAGAGATGTAAGGGTTCCGACTGCCTGGGACGCGTTCGTTTTGAGAGGAGTGTGATGACCGGACGAAGCAGAATCTTTGGCCTCGTCGTTGCCGCTTCTTTGCTCGCGGGAGGGACATCGTTGGCTGTCGGCTCAGCGTCAAGCGACGGCAAGGCGAAGACGCGAGCAGGTAGAGCGAAATGTCCTATCCGCCCGGTGCCGCCGCTTTACGGCGAGCTTGACGAAGTGGTCGCCGCTGCTCGACGCCTGATGATCCGTGGTTCGGAGTCGGGGCAGGGCCAGACCATCAAGCTGAACCGTAAGAACTCGCCGGTCTTCGCGGTGGTGATCCTCGCCCGCACGGCCAGGCCCATTCCCGGCGCCGCGGCGTTGCGGGCGGAGGCGACCAGGCGATGCGGGACGGAGACGGCGCAGGCTTCCTGGGCCGTCACGATCGGCGTTCCCGCGTTCATGGCGGACGCAAGTATGCGGAGCGCCTTTCTTATCAAGACGATATCTGGGTGGCGGACGTACTAAGCACCAGCGCCGAGCGATAGCTTCAGGGGACATTCCCGAACTGGCCCACGTCGTGGCGACCTCGCCCGACCTACACTCCTGTTGTGAAGGAGCAGCGGGGCGTCGTCAAACTTCTGACAGCCACGGAGGCGACCGTAACTCTCGATGACGGTTCCGAGATGACCGTCCCAGCCTCCGACATGATTCAGATCGAAGTTGGCATGCCTGTGCTGATTGTCGATTTCGGCGATGGAGCCCCCATCGTTCGCTGGGGTAGCTGAGACTCACTCGTCTTCGTCGTCGGGTGACATTGCTGAATACTGGCGCAGACGATGTTCACGTCCTGCCAAACTAGGATCGTGTTCCTCGAAACGCTTCAAACTTGGACGAGTGAGCATCGCGCCGAGCTGGAGGCAACGGAGTTGAGTCATCCTTTCCGAGCAAGGGGCGACAGCCAATCCGTCACAGTGGCTGACCTTGCGGAACCCGCGAGGAAACGCGACAGCTAAACGAGCGCAAAAGCGACTGCTAGCCCAAGTCGATCCGCATTTCGAAGCGACTGATCTTGCCGTCGCGGATCGTGAGCTGGGCGTGCAAGCTTCGTTCATGGGCAAACTCGCCTGTTTCCCTCCACCGATAGATCTGGTGCGTGTCCGACGCGACCCGGCCGGCCCCGAGATCGACCCACTCGCCTCGCTCGGACTCCACCTCTAGGTCCTCGGGCGGCCCCCCATTGCAGCTTCTCCCGCACTTCATTGATCCCGCGAAGCGTGCGACGGGGCGTGACGGATTCCACATCGGACGCGAGCAGCCCGTTGCACGGTCTCGGGGGACGCTCGCTCGTCTCGCTAACTCGCTCGAGCGGCGATCGAGGCGCGTCTTCGGCGGGCAGCGCGGCGTTGAGGGCCGCGTGCGGTGGCGACGAGTTCGGTCGTATGCTGGAACCGTTCGCGCCGGCGCGCGCCGCGGGCACGATCTCGAACAGGGAGGAGGCGCTGGGGCTTGTCA
>DASPXY010000499.1:0-7214 GCA_035637055.1 Gemmataceae bacterium
AAACCCCTCCCCCCAACCCCCTCCCCGAAACGGAGAGGGGGAGAAGAAAAGACCGTTCTGTCTTGCTCCCCCTCTCCGTTTCGGGGAGGGGGTTGGGGGGAGGGGTTGTCCTCAGACTCTTACTTGAACTTCTGCCCCAACAGGTCGCCCAGCGCTCGCGTGAGCAGTCCCGGCGATTTGTAGTTGCCTACGCTCTGCACCAACTCGAAGCCGAGGAGGACCACCACGAACATTACCAGAACGCACGGCAGCATGAAGACCAGCGGCATCGCCCCCCACGGCGCCGACGGCAGCAACTTCTCCTTCACGACCGTCCGCACCGGCTCCTCGTCTTCCTCGGCCTCCGGCACCGGTTCCTCTTCGCCTTCCGCGAGCCCCTCGAAGTCCGAGGGCGCCTCCTCGTCGAGATCGGGGAAACTTTCCTCGTCATCGGGCACCGCAACCTTCTGCTTTTTCTTCTTGGGAGTCGGAATGGCCTGCCGCGTCTTGTCGAACTCGCTGGCTTCCTCCTCCTCGTCCAGCGCAACGACCACGCTGCCGCTCTCCTCCGACGAGGATTCCGCATCGCCCACGTCCAGGTCGAAATCGGAACTGCCCAGGTCGGTGTCGGCGTCCTCCAGCGCCATCGCTTCGGAGCCCGATTCCTCCTCCAGGTCCGGCACCTCGAAGTCCGTATCGAAAATATCCTTCTCTGCCTTCTCTTCGGATACGTCCTCAAGCGCCAGTTCGTCACTCGGCTCCAGGGGCGACAGACCGCCCCCCTCGTCCAGGGTCAACTCGAACTCGCTGTCCGACCCCGTCAGGTCGGCCTTGGCTTCGTCCCCGTCCAGGGTCAACTCGAACTCGCTGGAGGAATCCTCCAGGGCCGACTTCGAGTCGTCGGCGTCCAGGGTCAACTCGAACTCGCTCGACGTGTCGGCACCCTCAGCCTGAGACTCGGGGGCGTCCAGGGTCAACTCGAATTCGCTACTCGACGAGTCGCTCATGGGCGTGGCCGCGCCGCCAGCGGAAGGTTTGGGCGTCCCTTCGGCGTCCAGGCTGAGCGTAAACTCGATCTCATCGCTGCCGTCGCCGCCCTGCTCCAGCGAGATGCCGGTATCGACGGGATGCTCCAGCTGGATACCGCTGGTAGGGCCGGAAAGCTCACTGGGCGGCTGGGCCTCGCCGAGGTTGACCTCATCGTCAGGAAGTTCCAGCCGGAACTCGTCGTCGCTCCCCGGTTCCAGCGGCGAACTGCCCGCAGGCGTCAGCTCAAAATCGCTGCTCCCCGATTCCGTCGGCGCGGGACTCTCCTTCGCGGGAGTCAGGTCGAAGTCGCTGCTGGACGGCGTTTTCACCTGCGGCAACTCTGCCGACGGTGCGGCGGGAAGATTCAGGTCCGACTCGGACAACTCAAAGGGCGAGGTGTTCGGGAATTCGGGAGGGGTGGGCGGTTTGGGCCGAATCTTGGCCTGCGGCGACGATTTGCGGCCGGCATCTTTCCGCAGTTCCTCATCGAGGTTGATTTCCTCGGTGAGCAGGCCCTCGTCGCTGCCGGGGGGCGGCGA
The DNA here is from genome assembly GCA_035637055.1 of Gemmataceae bacterium. Classification (GTDB taxonomy): domain Bacteria; phylum Planctomycetota; class Planctomycetia; order Gemmatales; family Gemmataceae; genus DASPXY01. The sequence continues at coordinate 1,548 of DASPXY010000499.1, forward strand.
GATGGGGCGTTCGAGGCGGATGTCGCTGTCCGTCGAGGAGCGGGGCGACTCCTTGCCGATGGGCAGTTCCGCGTCGTCGGAGGTAGCACCGACAATGCGCACGTCGCTATCGCTATCCAGCGGTACGAGCCGGACACCGCTATCGACCGGGGGCGCGGTGGGCGGCAGACCCGTACGGCGCTGCGGGGCCTTGCTGGAAGGCGGCGGCGAGATGGGGCCGCCCCGCGGCGGGGGCGAGATGGGGCCGCCGCGCGGCGGGGGCGAAATCGGGCCGGCCTTGCTGCGCGGGCCTTGCTTGCCGGATTTGGGCTCCTCGACGAGTTTGGCGTCGCTGTCGATGGCCATCTGCAACTCGGCGTCGCTGCCGTCGGCGACGAGACGCACGTCGCTATCGCTGCCGGGCGGCGGCGGGGGGGGCGATTTGGGACCGCTCTTGGGGTTTCTCCTGGACGAGCCGGGCTTGCGGCCGCTGCCGGCAGGGCCGCCCAGAAGCTCGTGGCCGATGCCGATGTCCTCCTCGCCACCCAGGCTGAAGTCGAAGACCTCGGCCTCGCGCGACTTGGGAGCGGGGCTGCGCGGCACCGGGGAGTCGCCGGGCTTCGGGACGGGCGCCTCGCCCAGACCCAACTCGGGGTCGCTGCCGAAGCCGCGGGTACGCGCCAGTTCCTGAATGTCCTGAACGCGGAAGCGCCAGGTGCCGCGATCCTGGAACGAACGCAGTTCGCCCTTGCGAGCAAGCTGTTTCAGTTCGTCCGGCGACATGCCGACCATCCGCGACGCTTCTTCGAGTGTGTAATAATCTTGTGCCATGTTGCAATCCGTCCCGGCCCAGAGGGGCAGGGGAAACATTCGCCTCTCCACCCACCGGAGCGTGAGGAGGGAAGAGGACAGAAAGGGAAGTTGGGGGCCGCTTCGGCGCACCTTGTACCCCTACATCTTAACAATATCGAGTGCGCGGTCGCAATCCTTGAATGCAAATATAGTTGTCAATTGTCGGTGGTGAGTTGTCAGTCAAGGCAAGACTGCTTATGTCTTCTCTGGCAACTATGCTCGGTCGCAACCCCGCCCCCCTCCCCGAAACGGAGAGGGGGAGAAGCAGAGGTCTTTGTCTTGCTCCCCCTCCCCGAAGCGGAGAGGGGGGCGGGGGGAGGGGTTGCGACAAAGCCTGGCAACTACCAACCGGCAACCGACAACTCCCTGAGAGGATCTTGCCATGCTCTCCCACCGCTGTCCGCTCGCCCTCGTCCTGGCGGCCCTGCTCGCCGCCCCGGCCATCGCCGGCGACCCGCCGAAAACCATCAAAGTCGATCGTCAACCGCTGGAGGCCCAGGTCAAGCGCGTGGTTGAAACGCTCGAACTGCTGGGCGCTCCGCTGCCCGAGGCGGACAGGGCGGCCCTCGCCGTCGCCCTCAAGGAGCAGAACGACAGCACCGCCGTCGGCGCCATCCAGGCGGTGCTGGACAAGCACTGCCTGGCGATGGTGCGCATCGCCGGTCCGAACAAGCTCGTCACCAGCGCCGGCCCCGCTCGCCCGGCCCTCGCCGAGCAGGGCTGGCGCGTCTTCCTCGTCAAGGTGGACAATGCGGCGGGAGTCTCGAAGGTCGAACTGCGACCCGATAGCCCCAACGCCCTGCCGATGTTCTATCGCTCGACCGGCAAACCCGACCCGAAGGTGATGTCTGTCGGCGAGGCGGGCAAGCGGTTCCTCGACTTCACGATGCACAACACGCAACCGCTGCTGGCCCACCTTTCCGGCCTAGAGGTCGAGTATCGCGTCCTGCAGGTCTACTGCCGCGACGCCGGCCGCAAGGAAGCCAGCCTCGGTTTCGGTCTCTTCCAGACCAGCGGCAAGAAGGTGGTGCAGGTGGCGACGAGTAACAAGGTTCCCTATGTCGTCGATAGCGCTCCCGCGGTGCTGGTGCGCTTGCAGGTGCGCGACTACGACGGCACGCCGACGATGGCCTCCTTGACGTTCCGCGACAGCAACGGCCGCGTCTATCCCTCGGTCAGCCGCCGTCTCGCCCCGGATTTCGGCTTCCATCCGCAGGTCTATCGCAAGGACGGCGAAACCGTCGCCCTGCAGCCCGGCACCTACACGGTGACCTGGACACGCGGCCCGGAATACCTCATCCAGCGCCGGCAGATCACGGTGCCGACGGCGGCCACGCACAGCGAGAGGTTCGAGCTGAAGCGCTGGGTCTTCCCGCGGTCGAAGGGCTGGTACAGCGGCGATCATCACATTCACGCCGCCGGCTGCGCTCACTACGAAAGCCCGACCGAGGGCGTCGCCCCCGAAGATATGATCCGGCACGTCCTGGGCGAGGATCTCAACGTCGGCTGCTGCCTGAGCTGGGGGCCGTGCTGGTATCATCAGAAGCGCTACTTCGAGCCGAAGACCGGCAAGATGGTGCGCTACCCCGTCCATCCGCTCTCGACCGCGACGCACCTGCTGCGCTACGACGTCGAGGTGTCGGGCTTCCCGTCGAGCCACTGCGGCCATGTCTGCCTGCTGCGTTTGAAAGAGCAGGATTACCCCGGCACGCGCGTCATCGAGGAGTGGCCGAGTTGGGATTTGCCCATTTTCAAGTGGGCCAGCGACCAGGGCGCCGTGACCGGGTTCGCTCACAGCGGTTCCGGGCTGGACGTCGGCCCGACGCGCGAGCTGCCGAACTACATCATCCCGCCGATGAGCGGCATCGGCGCCAATGAATACATTATGGATATCACACATGGCCTGTGCGACTTCATCTCGACGGTCGATACGCCGTCGATCTGGGAGTTGAACATCTGGTATCACACGCTGAATTGCGGCTATCGCTGCCGGATCAGCGGGGAGACGGACTTCCCGTGCATCTACGGGGAGCGCGTCGGCGTGGGCCGCAGCTATGTCCATGTGCCGGGGAAGTTGACCTTCGAGGAGTGGGCCGAAGGCATCAAGCAGGGGCGTTGCTACGTCACCGATGGCAAGAGCCATGTGATGGATTTCACGGTCAACGGCCTGGGCGTCGGCCTGAAGGGCAGCGAGGTCAAGTTGGCTCAGCCGGGGATGGTGCAGATCAAGGCGAACGTGGCGGCGCTGCTGGAGGCGCAGCGAACACCGGCGACGGACGCGATTCGCAACGCAGCGCTCAACCAGCGACCGTACTGGGATCTGGAGCGTTGCCGCATCGGCGACTCGCGCAAGGTGCCCGTCGAACTCGTGGTGAACGGCAAGGCGGTGGCGCGCAAGGAGGTCGAGGCCGACGGCAAGGAGCGCGAGGTGACGTTCGAGGTGCCGATCAAGGAGAGCAGCTGGGTGGCGCTGCGCATCCTGCCGTCGAGCCACACGAACCCGGTGTTTGTGCTGGTGGAAGGCAAGGCGATCCGCACGAGCAAGAAGTCGGCGGAGTGGTGCCTGGCAGCGCTGGAGCAGTGCTGGCGGCAGAAGTCGCCGCGCATCCGCGCCAGCGAGCGAGCCGCGGCAGAGGCGGCGTATGACCATGCGCGGCGAGAGTACCGCCGGATTCTCGGCGAGTGCGTAAATGACTGATGACCGAGTCCTGTCCCGCTTGCGGGTTCGCTCGGTTTGCGCTACCCTGCAAGCGGGATAGAGACCCGAAGCAATCCCCCAAAGGTGGCCCATGTCTTTACTCGAACTCATGCCACAGTTGCGTGCCCTGCCGCGGGCGGAGAAAGTGCGCGCGATCCAGTTGTTGGCCGAGGAACTCGCGCGCGAAGAGCCGGCACTCTTGCTTGAGACCGGCAAGTCTTACCCGTTGTGGTCACCCTGGAACTCCTTCGACGCGGCGACCGTGCTCCTGCGAGTTCTTGAGGCGGACAAGGAGAAGCCGTGACCGTTGCCCCAGAGCAATACCCCTTTATCGCGACCGACCCGGCCCTCGGTGCGGCAGGCATGATGCCATACCTGCGGCTCAGGCTGAGCCTTTCTGCGCGGTTTGTGGATGTGCTCGGATTGTTGGATACGGCAGCGACAGTCAACGTCCTGCCGTATCAGGTCGGCGTTCAACTTGGTGCCGTCTGGGAGCAACAAACCACTCCCTTGCAGTTGGCTGGCAACCTGGCGGCATACGAGGCCAGGGCACTGCTTGCCACGGCGGTCGTCGGGAAGTTCGCTCCCATTCGCCTGGTATTTGCCTGGGTCCAAACGGATGCCGCACCGCTACTGCTTGGTCAGGTCAACTTCTTCATGGAGTTCGACGTGTGTTTCTATCGGGCGCGGGCGCTATTCGAGATCAAGCCCAAGTAGGCTTGCGCGAGCGAGAACTCGGCGGAGGGGTGCCTGGCGACGCACGATTCGTCCACACCTGATTTCTCATCGTTACACTGTCTGCACCAACCGCGCCGAGAAGAGATGATCGATCCACAAAGACGTTAATTTCTCTGCAGCGCTGTTCTGGCGGAGGCGAGTGTTCAGGTTGGTGAAATCGACCGCTTGCAACAATTGATCCTGATTGAAACAGCTAAAAACGAAGGATTCCTTCTTCGTTGCGGGGTCCACGTGGCGCTGCAAACATTGGGCGCAGATTTCTTTCATCATGCACTGCATCGGGGAGTTGATCGAACCGATAGCAGTGGGTTGGTTGGGGAAGTGCCTGCTCAACTTGTCGGCGAGAGCGTGCTTGACGGCGGCCATCATGCGGTCGGAGCCGATGGCAATGATGCGCTGGGCGGCGGCGAGGGGAATCGGTTGCTCGCCTAACTCGCCCGAGGCGTAGACTTGCATCGCCTCGACGATGTTGCCGACGAAGGTTCGATCTTGCGGCCGGGCGGGCTGGATACTCGGCCCGCGGTCGGTGCTCCAGACGACCACATCGCAGGCTTTTTCGATCTCATGGCGTTTGAACAGGTCGCTGGGGGCGCGGTAGCCGGCGAAGTAAATCACCTTGTTGTTCTTCTCCTTCAAAGCGAGGGCGATCGAAAAGAGGACGGCATTGCCCAGACCCCCGCCGGCGAGGACGACGGTCTGATCGTGCGGGATCTCGGTCGGGGTGCCCGTCGGCCCCATGAGAACCACCTTCTCGCCCGGTTCCAGCAACGAACACAACCGGCTGCTGCCGCCCATCTCCAGCACGATCAGCGAGATCAACCCGCGCTCGCGATCGACCCAGGCCCCCGTCAGGGCGATCCCTTCCATCGTCAACTTGATGCCCTCGACCTCCTCCGCGAAGGTCTCGTAGTTCTGCAAGCGATAGAACTCGCCGGGATGGAAATTCCGGGCGGCGAGCGGGGCACGCACCACGACCTCGACGATTTGATGCGTCAAGCGCAAAGCATCGACCACCTCGGCGACGAGCTGCTGGTCGAGCGATTCGGCGAACATGACGAAGTTCCGTTCGCGCTCCGGCTGGCCCTCGGGTTTGAGCCGCGCGAGATCCTCCTCGAAAACGCGGACGATTTCGAGATGGCCGTCCTTGGCGGAGGCCATTGCTTTCACCACATTTCCGGCGTATTCGGGGTGATTATCTCCGAAAAAGGTGACATACCGCCCCCGGTTCGCGTACGAGGTGAAGAACCCGATTTCCCCGGGCTCCGCAGGCACGAGTTGCCTCACGCCGCCGGTTTTCTGGAACTTGTAGCCCCGATAAAACTCGCCCTTGTCGTCGAGTTGGAACGTGCCCGGATGCTCGCGCTCGTAGGTGGTGTTGGGGTGTGTGCCCGCAGCGATCA
>DASPXY010000500.1:0-4669 GCA_035637055.1 Gemmataceae bacterium
TGGCCGACTACGGCTTCTCGGTCGAATCCTCGGCGCGGCGGCTAGAGAGTTACCTCGCCGTGGAGAACACGTATCTGGCGACTTTCCAGGCGCTGGGTGGCCTGGGGCTGCTGCTCGGGGCGCTGGGATTGGCGGTGGTGCTGCTGCGGAGCGTGTGGGAGCGCCGCGGCGAACTGGCCCTGCTCCGAGCGCTGGGTTTCCGGCGTTCGGCACTGGGCTGGCTGGTACTGGCAGAAAACGCCTGGCTATTGGTGCTGGGCGTGGGCGTCGGACTGGTAGCGGCGTTGCTGGCAGTGGCGCCGCAGTTGCTCGGCGGTGCCGGCGCGGTGGGCTGGCTGCGACTGCTCGGCCTGCTGGCGCTGGTGACGGTGGTTGGACTGGCGGCAGGCGCGGCGGCGATTCGGTCAACGCTGCGCGCCCCGCTGCTGCCTGCGCTACGGCGGGAGTGACGGGGCTGCCCCGGATCCACAAACCTGGACAGGAGAGAGAACCGATGGAATCGCGGATGTGGCTGGTGTACGTGGCCCTGGCGGGGTTGGCGTGGGGGACCTATGTGCCATTGATCTTCTACGGCGGCAATGAGTTCGGCCGCAGTTCGGGCGCTCGCCTCATGGCCATTCTGTGTGTTGGCATCGCGTATTTCCTCATCGCGGTGCTGTTTCCGTTGTACATGTTCCTCAGCGGCCAGGAGCAGTGGCCCGATCTCAAGACGACCGGCCTGGTCTTCGCCGGGTTGGCCGGAGTGGCCGGGGCCGTTGGCGCCCTGTGTGTGATCTTCGCCAGCAAGGCGGCCACCGAGGCGGCGCGCGAGGCCAACCTCAATCCAGCCACTTTTCGGATGTACATTGCCCCTCTTATCTTTGGCCTGGCCCCGGTCATCAATACGCTGCTCAGCAGCGTCTGGCATCCGAAACCAGGATCGCCGTTCCATTTTGAGTTGGAGTTCCCGGGCTGGAAGCTGTGGGTGGGCATCGTGCTCGTCGGGCTCGGCGCGGCGCTGGTGCTGTTCTCCAAGGAGGAAGCCGAGGCTCACAAGGGCCCGACGCCGAAAGGCCCTGCGGCCGTCAGCGCCGCCCCGGTGCCGCCGCAACCACCCCACGCGCAGGGGGCACAGCAATGACTCCCGAGCAGGCCGTTGAACGCCTCAACATCCTCTTCGCCCATCTTTGGATGGTGCGCACCTTCCTCAAGCACGCCGACGAGATTCAGGAGGACGAGGAGATGCTGGAGGTGCATCGCGCCATCTTCGACTACGTGCGCGCGACCGAACCGGCCTACCAGCGCGGCGACGTGAAGGAGTATCTCCATCGGGCAAAGAGCAAATTGTCGAAGGTGCGGCGTGCGGCGGAGTTCTTCGAGCAGGAGTTTCGCCGTGTGTCGGATCACACGAACTTTCAGATGGCGGCGTTATCGCTGAGCGGGTGTGTGCGGCAGATCGAGGAGGTACTGGCTGGCGTGGTGAAGGAAGAGGCGCGACCCGATCGGGACAATCAAGGGACTGTATCTTGAGTCGCGGGCAGGGACGGCTGTGGAATCATGACGACCTCCCGCGCAGCCACATCCACCGTGCTGCGGAAATGCTCTATGCCCCCGGCGATGCCAAAGAGAGGCAAGCGAAGGCGGACGGCAGTAAAGGCTACGACGGCACGCCACCGACAGGTTTCACTCCCATCCGAGAGTTCGAGGATCACAGGAGCGAAAAGGAGACATGACGGCGTCCCACTCCCGACGCCCTGGGCTTGCAACTGAGGGGCTTGCGAAAGGTCGATACCGAGTTGCGCCGCGACGTCGAGGTGGAAGACGACATCATCCGCCCCGCTATCGAGGATTGCGTTCGGGGCGGTATCCCCCGTGGGACCGAAGACCTTCAGAGGAAGGATCGGTTTGTAACGAAACCTGCTTCCCCCGAGGGAGGGCACCGGCGAAGGGACCATGTACCGGCGCAACAGGAAGATCACAATTCGGCCCCTCCAAAGGAGATCTCGTCCGGAGCGAAAACCCAGTCGGTGACATAATCGGTGATCCCCTTGGAGTTCATCTCCTTGTAGAGATCACGCAGTTCGTGCGCATGGCCAAGGATGGTTGTGCCGTCCTCCGACCAAGCCACATACTGCCCCTGATAAGGAGCTAGCTCCTCAAGGCTGTGCGCCTCGCAGTTGCGGATGAATGTGTTGCTGTCCATGACGGTTGCCCTGAAGGACTTGAGCGGCGGATTCTCTGCCTTCCCCCAAGATACACGTTTCATCGGCGTCTGGTCCAGTCTGCCTTACTGTATTTCTCCGCCACGAGCCGCCGCACCAACTCCTCCGGCCAGACACTCGCCTCTTCCCCTGCCTCCCATCCGATCCGCAGCCGCCGTTTCAGTTCCTCCACCCCGACCTGCAGGTTCATCAGGAAATCGCCGTGGTCGCGGCGCGTGCGATACTCTGGCTGCCGCTCCGGCTGGCGTAAATAGCGGCCGACCAGCCCGACGTCGAAGTCGTACAGGAGCGTCCCGTGGTGCAGCAGATGCGTCCGCTTGCGCTGCTGAGAATTACCGGAGAACTTTCGTCCCGCCGCCGCTAGGTCGCTCGTCCCGGCGCGCTCCAGACCGGGCACAATGCCATTCAGCGCCCGCAGCACGTTCTCCAAAATATGGACATAAGAGGTCGGAATTTCAGTCAAAGCCAGCGAGCGGTCGTAGGACAGTATCAGGCTGTAGCACAGGCAGCCGCGCCCGAGCAAGACGGTGCCGCCGCCGCTGGACCGCCGCAAGATCGGCACGCCAGCGGCACGACAGGCGCCCTCGTCAACATCCTGAGTCAACCGGCAACCGGTGCCCAGGACGACGGCGGGAGTAGGCCATTCCCAGACGCGCAGGATTTCGCTGCCTCCCCCCGCCTCGGCAGCCAATAACAGGGCCTCGTCGAGCGCAAGGTTGTCTGCGATGCCGTCCAGGGTGAGATCGAGGAAACGCACCTGCGGTCTCGTGAGAAGAGGAAAGGATTGCTCGTCGGTTTCGCTCCGTGGTCAGAATAAGGCAGACGTGCGGCCGTCGCAAGCTCGCAGCCGTGGCGGTATAATTGGGGGAGCGATGAGTGACTCTCCGCTCAGTACTTATTCCTGTCCACTCATCGCTTTTCGCTGCGGTAGGCCAGCCGGGGAACACATGAATACCAATGCGTTGACCTTCGACTCCCTCGTCGAGACCGACCCCGCACTCTTCGACGTGCAGACCAGCGCCGCCGGGCCAGTCGGCCGCCTGCCGTTGACCGACGAGCTACTGCGGCACGCTCCCAGCGGCGACATCTTCGGTCTCAGCCAGGACGCCGGCATGGGCTGGAACCCCGCCGAACTCGGTCGCAATGAGTTCCTCATCCTCAGCACGCAGGGCGGCATCCGCGCTCCCGACGGAACGCCCATCGCCCTCGGCTATCACACCGGGCACTGGGAAGTCGGCCTGCTGATGCAGGCCGCCGCGGAGGACCTCAAGGCGCTGGGCGCCATTCCATTCGCCGCCTTCTGCACCGACCCCTGCGACGGCCGCACGCAGGGCACGCTCGGCATGATGGACAGTCTCCCCTATCGCAACGACGCCGCCCTGATCTTTCGCCGGTTGATCCGCTCGCTGCCGACGCGCCACGGTATTCTCGGCGTCGCCACCTGCGACAAGGGGCTGCCCGCGATGATGATGGCCCTCGCCGCCACGCACGACCTGCCGTGTGTGCTCGTGCCCGGCGGCGTCACGCTGCCGCCGACCGAAGGGGAGGACGCCGGCAAGATCCAGTCGATCGGGGCGCGTTTCGCTCATGGCGAGATCAGTCTGGAACAGGCCGCCGACCTGGGCTGTCGAGCCTGTGCGAGTCCCGGCGGCGGCTGTCAGTTCCTCGGTACTGCGGCGACCTCCCAGGTCGTCGGCGAGGCGCTTGGCCTGTCGCTCCCGCACTCCGCTCTCGCCCCTTCGGGTCAGCCGCTGTGGCTGGATATGGCCCGACGATCGGCTCGTGCGGTCGCCCTGCTCACGGCCCGCGGCATCACGACCAGCGCTATCCTGAACGAAGGGGCGCTGCGCAACGCGATGGCCGTCCACGCTGCGTTTGGCGGTTCGACGAACCTGCTACTGCACATCCCCGCCATTGCCCACGCCGCCGGCCTGCGCCGGCCCACCGTCGATGACTGGATCGCCGTCAACAGTCAGGTGCCGCGCCTGGTGGATGCCCTGCCGAACGGTCCGGTCGGCCATCCGACGGTGCGCGTCTTCCTCGCGGGCGGCGTGCCCGAGGTGATGCTGCACCTGCGCGGCCTGGGACTGCTGGCCGAGAATTGCCTGACGGTCAGCGGCGAATCCTTGGGCAAGGTGCTCGACTGGTGGGAAGGCTCCGAGCGCCGGCGTGTGCTGCGGGCGCTGCTGCGGGAGCGCGATGGCGTCGATCCCGACGACGTGATCATGGCGCCAGCGCGGGCGCGTGAGCGCGGCCTGACCTCGACGGTAACCTTCCCGCGCGGCAATCTGGCGCCGGAGGGATCGGTCATCAAGAGCACCGCGATCGATCCGAGCGTCGTCGATGCGGATGGCGTTTATCGCAAGACCGGCCCGGCGCGGGTCTTCACCACCGAGAAGGCGGCGATTGCGGCGATCAAGAGCCGCGGCCCCGAGCGCATCCAGCCGGGCGACGTGCTGGTGCTGATT
>DASPXY010000501.1:0-5896 GCA_035637055.1 Gemmataceae bacterium
GGCGTCGTGGGAGACGGCCCTCGGCGCGGTCCCGGCAACAACAGTCGAACCGAACCGCAAGAAGTGGAGCGGCGATCACTGCGTTGACGCTTCTGAGGTGCCGGGCGTGTTCCTCGCCAGCGACGCCGCGCTGGACTGCTCCTCACTCGCGGGTCTGGGCGAGGCCATCGACCACTATCTCGCCGCGCGCATGTCGCACGCGAAGAAGTAGGAGACTGCCGTGAGCAACACCCCCGCTCGCCGCTTCAAGGCCATGCTGTCCATGCTGGTCCTGGCGCTGGTCGGTGCCGGCGTCTGGCTCACGCTGCGCTGGTCGGGCTCACCGCGGAAGGTCGCCCGGCCGAATGTCGTGCTGATCTCGCTCGACACCCTCCGCCCCGATCATCTCGGATGTTACGGATACGACAAGGACACCAGTCCCAATCTCGACCGTTTCGCGAAACAGAGCGTAGTCTTCACGAACTGCCGGGCTCAGGCCCCGTGGACGTTGCCGTCGCACATGTCGCTGTTCACGTCGATGCTGCCGTCGTCGAACGGCGTCGATGACATCGGCAAGGTTCTTCCGCCCGAGATTCCGACGCTCCCGCAACTACTGCGCGAAGAGGGTTATCACACCGCGGCCCTCGTCAACAACGGCCAGATGAAGAAACACTGGGGCTTCGGTCGCGGCTTCGACACCTGGCAGGAGTTCGATGCCACCAAGGACGAGGGCAATTGTACACATATCACGCGCGAGGCGCTCGCCTGGCTCAAGGCCAACCAGGCCAGCCCGTTCTTCCTCTTCCTCCACTACTACGATACCCACCTCCCCTACGCGGCGCCGGAGCGCTTCCGCCGGCAAATGGAGACGACCCTGAGCGGCAAGGATACGGAAACGCTCTGCTCGCGCCATAACACCCCCGACCGGCGGCTCACCGACAAGGCCCTGCTCGCCGATCTCATCGCCGCCTACGATGCGGAGATCGCCTGGCTCGATCACGAACTGGGGAAGTTGCTGGACGCGCTGCCCCCGGACACGCTCGTGGTGATCTTCTCCGATCACGGCGAGGCGTTCGGCGAACACGGCTGGCTGCTGCACGGCGCCACCCTCTACGAGGAAGAGACGCGCGTCCCCCTGATCGTGCGCCTGCCGGAAGGGCAACGGCGGCGGCCTGTGGTCGATGACTCCACGATGCTGATGGACGTGGCGCCGACAATTCTGGCACGCTGTGGCGTTCGCGTGCCGGCCGCGTTTCAGGGCACCGACCTCGCGCCGGCATGTGACGGCAAGTCGCTGCCGCCGCGGCTTATCCCGTCGGAAACCAAGTCGTTCTTCGAGAATCGTTACTCGCTTTCGGTCGTACTCCATCCGCTGAAAGGGATTTACTCGCTCTTCGATGGGCGATTTGAACTCTACAAGCTGCCCGATGAGCAGCGCGACCTGGCGGCGACCGACCGCCCCGCGGCGGAAGCGTTGCTCAAGCCGCTGCGCGAGTGGATGAACGGCGAGCAGTTCTGGATGATTTACGCCGTCGGCCGCGGTGACTTCGAGGCCACTGTGGAGTTATCGGAGGGACAATTCGGCCTATCCATCCCGGTGCGGCCGGACCCGGAGCGCGACAGTTTCGAGCGGATCGCCGACGGTCGCGCGGTGCGCTGGCACGTCTACCCGAGCGGGCTGAAGCCGCCGAAGGCCCTGTTCCTGCAAGCCGCCCACCCGGGCGCGTCCCTCCGCTTCGATTGCAAGATCAACGGCGCCGCGGCCCGCGAGCTGGTCTTTCTCGGCAAGGATGGACGTCACCCGGACGGCCTGCCGGCGACCATCCCCGCCGATCTGGCCCCGAGCAGTCCGTTTATCGAGCAGCCGTTCTCTGCAGACAAAGACGGGTTCTACATCGTGCGCTATCGGACGGAGGGAGCGCGTCCCCGTCCGGCACTCGTACAGCCACTCGACGAGCAGACGATCCGACAACTCCGCTCGCTGGGCTACCTGCAGTGACCGGCCGCATCTTCCGCGCGCCAGGCAATGATCGTCAACAGGCCGTAGACCAGGGCGCAGGCCCATTGGACCGTGCTGGCGTGCAAGTACCAACTGTGCCAGACACGGAAGAGCCCACGATCGCGGATGGAGAAATCACCCGGATCCAAGAAGGCATCCAGGCGAGCAGGGCAAGCGTCAGGGCCAGGCCCGCCCAGGTGGCCCAGCGCGCCCGCCGTCGGCCTCTGGAGGGCTCACGCGAGGCGACCAATTCCCAGGCCAGGATCGGAAGGGCGACCGCTCCGGCCAGGTTGAGGTAGTCGGTGACCCGGCGGGTGATGAACCCCTGGTCCCGGTGAGAGCCCAGAACATCCCGGCCGACGTGGATGACTACGGCGGAGTAGAACGTGAAGCCGCCCTGCCAGAATAGCAGCACCGCGAGCACCAGAACTCGTCGCACCAGCGTGAACCTGTGCGACTCGTTACCTCCCCGGGATATAGTTCAGCGTATAGTACGCCTCCTTGTGCAGCAGTGGCAGGCCCTCCGCCGAACGAACGCCGGTCGCGTGCAGTTCGTGAATGTGGCCTTCCTCCAACCGGCCCAGGTACAGTCGCGCACTTTTGCGATCCGCTCCAACCTCAATACGCTCAATCGTCGGCGTCGTCTGGTCCACCTCGGGGCTGCCGTAGGACGCCTGGTAGATATAAGTGAACGTCTTGACCTGGTACGATTTCGGGTCGCTGGCCGTCTTCGCGTCAACGGGCTGCGTGAAGGTCAACTCGAAGCCGTCGGGTTTGGCGCGCATCTCGTGAATCTCGAACGGCACCTTGCCCGTCCACACGAGGCGCTCCAGCGCGAACGGCTTGTTGCCGCGCGAGCCCCAACCCCGGTTCGTGCCGCCGACGAACAGCGAGCCATCCGGCGCGAAGCGTACCGGCACGATGCCGCAGCTGAACCCCGCCCGGAACGGGAAGCACGCCCCCTGATAGCGGCCGTTGACCTTCTCCAGGGCCACGCGCATGACGGTGCTGTGCGTCTGGTCGCCGACGAAGAGTTGCTTCGCGAACGGCCCGAATTTGCCTTCCGACAGGTCGCAGCCGATGCCGGCCGCCGACTGCCCCATCTTGCCATAAGGGAAGAGGATCGCGGGTGGGATTAGCTGCGGGATGCGGTTTGCCTCGGTCATGATGCGGCTGCCGCTCTTCGGCACGAGCGGCGCCGGGCCGAGGTTCTTCGCGAAAGGATACCACTTAAAACCTCCGGGATGTCCCATAAAGCCGCCCGGGGTCAGGTGCTTCAGGCCGCAGGCGCCGTTCCACGGTCCCTGATTGTCGGTGTAGAACATCTCGCCGTCGGCGTTCATGCCGATGCCGCCCGGCGAACGCACCCCGCTGCAGGTCGGCACGAGTTCGCCGTTCGGCTTGATGCGGACGCACCAGCCGCGGAATTTGCTGTTGCTGTCGAACGAGCCGGTCAGGCACAGCACCACCCACAGGTCGCCGTTCTTGTCGAAGCGCGAGCCGAAGGCGTATCCGTGATAGTCGCCGCTAATCTCCCAGCCATCGTTGACCACCTCGAACAGGTCCGCCTTGCCGTCACCGTTGGTGTCCTTGATGCGCGACACATCAGGCCGCTGCGTGACATAGAGCCAGCCGTCCTTTTCCGCCAGGCCAAGCACCTCGTGCAGCCCGTGAGCGAAGCGAGAGAATTTCGCCCCTTTGACGGGGTCTTTGGCCAGGGGGTTTTCGATCATCCAGATTTCGCCGCGGCGCGTGCCGACAGCGAGGTGGCCGTAGGGCATAAACTCCAGGGCACCCGCTTCGAGAACGACGCCCTTGGGCACCTCGAAGCGGAGGATTTTGTAATAGTCGTCCTCGGTCGGAGCTTTGTCGCCGGCACGAAGCGGGGCGGCCCAGCAGGTGAGGAGGACGAGAAGGGCGGTGAACTGAGAGCGCATAGGTGATCCTGTAAGTCGGTGATACTGATTGCGGGATGCTGTTCTCCGCCCGCTTGCGGGTTAGCAGACGGGTGCTAACCCGCAAGCGGGTAGAAACCTCACCAGACAATTTCCTGAACGATCTTGCTCCGCCCGTTACCGAAGCGTACCGGCAGCAGCAGTTCTTGCTTGCCGCCGCTCTGGCGGATGACGGGCGCCGAATCGGCCTCGATGCGCATACGCCATTCGCCGTTGATGCGATACCAGCCATCGCCGAGCGCCTCGAGCTTGTCGCCGACCGCGGCCCGGAACCACAGACGATGAACCGGCGGCCGCGGGACTGTCAGCGTCAGCGTCCGCCGGAGCGACGGTGGTTTGCCTGCGACGGCGTTCGGGAAGTCCTCCACCTCAACACCCGCATAGGAATACAGGAAGGTCGGCCGCTGGTCGGGCATGAGGCGGTAACCCTTGAACTTGTAGCCGAGTTCGCGCGCCGGCTTCGTAGGCCAGGCGTCCTTGTCCGCCGCCAGCACCGCGAAGGCGACACCAGACTGCGGGTGCAGCACATTATCCCCCAGCGGCGGCTCGAAGCCGACACCGCGATCGGTCCAGTGCCGCGACGCATCGATGAACGCCCCCTGCCAGATCTCGGCGAGCCTCATCTCGTTGGCGTCGAAGGCAAGGTGGGCCTTCTCCGGGTAGCCGACACCGATGGCCCGCGGCCCCGCACCCGTGACGAAATTCCGATAAATAATCACCTCTTTGTCGGGAATGAGCGGAATGAATTCCTTTTTCAGTCCCAGGGGTAGCATCGCCGCCTTGCCGTCGGCGAGGTACATCCAGATCGCCTCGACCTGCTTCGCGGTGTCGCCGCTCTGGATGTCCGGCAGGAAGCTGACGCCGTCCGGCCACGACGACGGCATGGGCGTCCCGGGCCGGAATTTTTGCGGGTCGAGCAGATAGCGGTGGAACCAATCGCGGCGGACACGCTGCGTCATCAGGGTCATGTCGATGCCCTGCACGCCCTCGGCCTTGTGGCCGGCGAACGTGTGGCACTTGATGCAGCCCAGGCCGTTACTGCTCAGGGGAGTCGGTGCCCCGACCAGCGTGCGACCATCGGCCTTGACGCGGGGCGGCTTGTGCGCGAAGACCGGGACAGGCACCGCGTCGAGGGTGTCGCTCGCCTGAAACGCCTTGACGAGTGCCGCGGTGTTCGCCTCGCCGAAGCCGGGCATGCGTGTGTGCATGTAGGGCCGGTCGTGGGCGCCGTCGGCCAGCACCTTCTTCAGATAAGCAGGAGTTAATTTGGCGCCGACGCCGTTGAGCGCTGGCGGAATGCGGCCCTCGTCGCCCATCTCGCGCTCGGTCGTCGTGAAGGAGGGATTCAGCGCCTCCTCGACGCCGCCGCTCTGGTCGCGCTGGTGGCAAGCGTAGCAGTTGAACGCGGTCAGCGTGCGCACGATGACCTCACGAGCGGTAGGAGCAGCCGGAGCGTTTTCGCTCGACTTGATGGCCGCGGTGAGCGCGGTTCGCTGGCGGGCGCTCAACACATAGCGCGGCGCCCTGGCAACGGGGGCGTTGCTCAGGCAGCCGCCTTCCGGTTTGAGCTTCGCGAGCGGCGGGGCACTCAGCTTCGTCGGGAGGGGTTTGCCGCCGACCGTGAGCGAATGGCAACTCGCACAACCGGCCGAGACGAACACTTGCCGTCCCTTCTCCGCCAGGCCCGGATTGATTGGGAAATCCTCATCCCTGGCCGCCGGATCCTTCGGCAGCGCGGGGTTGCCCTCGGGAGTGAGGAACACGAGCGGCGTGATAGGCTGACGGACGAGTCCGGGGCCTTCCATCTCGATTTTCAGTTCCACCCCGCCGCCGGCGTTGAAGATGCTGGCGACGAATCGATGCATTCCCTTCGTCAGCCGGACGGTCCCTGACTGCGTCTGCGGCGCATGGATGCCATCATTATCGACCGCAAGTTTGCCATCTAGAGCGGTTCGCAGACGGG
>DASPXY010000502.1:0-2945 GCA_035637055.1 Gemmataceae bacterium
AAGGTCGGCGCACTTTTTTCTTGTGTCCGTGCATCGTGCCCTGTAGGATGAGGGGGTAAGAATCCGACCCCGGCTGGTTTCTGTCTGCTACCTCGTTGCGGGTTGCTCACAGGCCGGCGTCGATGCGAAGATCACCGGCAACTTGACGAGGGATTCAGAATGTCTTCGGTGTTTGCCTTTTTCAACCTCGGCCCGATGGAGATTGTGGTCATCCTCATCATTGGGGTGCTCCTCTTCGGACGGCGACTGCCCGAGGTGGGCCGCTATCTGGGGAAGGGGATCGTGGAGTTCAAAAAGGGCATGAAGGGGTTGGAGGACGACGTTGATCCGACGGCGACCGTGCGGCACGAGCCGGCAGCGGGGGCGTCGGAGCAGATTCGCGCCCCGCAGCGGGTCGCGGCCACGGCGCCGAAGTTCGAGGACAACGCGACGAACCTGCCGACGCCGCCGCGGGCGTAACCGGCGGCAAGAGCGGTCGAGGCTGGCCCGCAAACCTGGTCGGCCTCCCGATGGGCGCTTAACTCAGCGGCTAGAGTGCTATCCTCACACGGTAGAAGTCACTGGTTCGAATCCAGTAGCGCCCACTCGCGCAAAGCAGCGAACCCCGGCAGCACGCCAGGACGATCCTCGGCGATCGTTCACGAACCCTTCCCTGAACCGTCCGCCAGCGGCTGTGTGGGAGTGGAGTTGTGACAGAACCTGTGAGTCCCAAACGCGGACGCGCGGTAGCCTGGCTGTGCTGGCTTTACCTGACACTCATCCTGGCGGTGTGGGCACTCGTGGCGCTGGCGAGCGACGAGTGGTGGCCAGCGACCCTGTTGATGTTCCTGCCCCGGTGGATGTGGGCCTTGCCGCTGGTCCTCCTTGCCCCGCTGGCAGCATGGCGGCGCCCGCACGCCCAATGGATCCTTCTCGCTGGCGGGATCGTGGTCGCCTGGCAGCTGATGGGCTTCTCCATCCCCTGGAATCGCCTCTCCAATGAAGAGTCGGATCGTTTCCGCTGCCGTGTTCTGACCTGCAACGTCCACCGCAACCCATTCGGCATCAAAGGAATCTTCGCCGAGATCCGTCCGGACATCGTCGTTCTCCAGGATTGCCCCCATCACTTCGAGCCGACAGACTTCGGAGAAGGCCGCTGGTACGTCTGGAGCCACGGGCAATTCGTCCTCGCCAGCCGCTACCCGATCCTTGAGCCGATTGCCCTTGAGCCACCAGAAGGCCCGCGGGATGCAGCCGTCCGCGCCCGGCTGAAAGCGCCCGGGGATTTCGACATCCGCTTCTATGTCCTCCACCTGGAGTCTCCCCGGGATGCCCTGGTCGCGCTCCGGCGGCGCGGCCTCGATGGCGGCGAGGTCTTGCAAACCAACAGCAACACCCGCCGCTCGCAGTCGGCCGCCATCACCGCCTGGATTCTCAAGGATACCGGCCCGCTCCTGATCGCCGGCGATTTCAACACCCCTTCCGACAGCACGATTTACAACACGTTCTGGTCGGACTACAGCAACGCCTTCAGCGAGGCGGGGCTGGGTTGGGGCCACACCTATCACGCCAACCACGTTGCTCTGCGGATCGACCACATCCTCGCCGGCCCGGGCTGGCGTTGCCGTCACTGCTGGGTCGGCCCCGAGGTAGGGTCGGAGCACCGTCCCGTGATCGCGGATATGGAATGGGTCGGAGCGGGAAAGTGATGCGAGGAGGCCACGCCAGACGATCTTCTCGGTCACACTTCCATGCGCCTGAGACGAACGGCCGAACTCGCCGATCCCACAACTTTGAGACGATATCGTTCGCTGGCCAGGGCTCAGCTGAGAGCGGCTGCCGGGGAAGGGAGGCAAGCATGACGACCGCGGTGGAATTGTTCAACGTCCCCAAGCGGCGATTACTGTTCGCGCAGCTGGCGCCCCAGCGTGGCCGGCGGCGCTCGGCCTACACGCACACCTTCGGCGGCCCTGCCAAACATCAGGGCAACCGGCCGCCCCGCTGCAAGCGCTCCCTTGTCCTCTTCTACGACTTCGACCTGACCGACCCGGCTCTCGCGTTCCTGCGCGCGCCTGGCCTCAGTCGTTTCCCGATCTTCGCCCCCATCTTCACCGGCAGCCACTCGCCGTTTTATCGGAGTTTTTCGGGCGTCCATGTCGGCTACCGCGTTCTTTCGGACAAGGCGATCCAGATCCTCGCCGAGCGCCCGAAAGACTATGACGGCCTGTCGGACTTTCCCGAGGAGCTATACTCGACGCGGGGCAACCTGACACAAGCCCGGAGCGCCAGCGACGGGACCGTAGCCTGCTCCCGTCCCGTCGCTGGCGCTCCGGGCTTGTGTCAGACCAGCCCGCGTGCAGTATACCGCTCCGAGACGTCGAGGTAGAAGATTCGGAGTTGGCCCCGGATGACCCGCAACTGGCCCTCATCTTCAGCGGCATTTACGGCTGGGCCACCCTCACACGGGGTCAGCTCCAGGCGATGCGACCCGCCCTGGAAAAGGAGTACGACAAGTACGCGGAGGACGACGAGTTGCCGCCGGGGAAGAGCTTGCGACTGGAGGAATTGACCGACTCCCTCAGCGGCGCCCCGTTCTGGCAAGAACCTCCGGAATACCCATGTCCGGACGCGAACTGCTCCAACCACGCCGTAGAGGGCGCTCTCCAGGTGTTCCTGCTCCTCCGCGACTCCAAACTGGGCAGCGGGGTGACGCTCGCCAACTACATCGGGGACTGCACCCGACTCATCTTCCTGAAGTGTCCCGCCTGTCATGCGGTCGTGGCGACTCACGAGGGAACCTGAAGCAAACCGCGGCGGACAGAACCCCTCCCCCCAACCCCCTCCCCGCAGCGGAGAGGGGGAGCAAGTAACATCGCGTCTTTTCTTCTCCCCCTCTCCTTGTAGGGGAGGGGGTTGGGGGAGGGGTTCTGTCCGGTGGCTCGAAGCCCTCGCTTTTCCGCTCACAC
>DASPXY010000503.1:0-4235 GCA_035637055.1 Gemmataceae bacterium
GACCTATCTCAGGGACCGGGTGGGGGGAACCGACGATCCTAACACCGGCGGCAGAGAACTGCTTGTACACCCCACCCTCGTCTACTCGCCGGGGCACGGCCTCATGTTCTTCGACTTGGTCTCGCTGCCGGTGTGGCGAGACTTCCGGGATCCGGTCGCGCAAGATCGGTTCCGCGTCGGCACCGGGGTGATCTATGCGTGGTGAAAGGCAGAAAAGGGGACAGGTTTTTCAGAGACTTCGAGAAGTAGCCTATCCTCTTTTGGCTTATGATTTCAGTAATAGTCAAAACCATGATTTCAGGGATGTTCCCACCCTGATTTCAAGGATTCACCCTATACCCTCACCCCTCCCATTCTAACTAAGCTTCGCCCTGCAGTGCACCACTATCCGGCTGTCCCCATGACCGAGACAGAAAGCAAGGCTACTGGCGTAGAACGGCGGCGCAGCCAGCGAATACCATTTTCGCTGTCCGTATACGCGATAGGCCTCACCCCCTCCTTTAGCTTCATAGAACGATGCGAGATTGTGGAGATCAGCAGACACGGCTGCCAACTCTTGGGGCCTCGGCCGCTCCCTCGCCTCACTCAGGTACGCCTCGATCGCAAGACGCGTGTCGCCATTGCCGTTGCTCAAGTCATACGCTCGACCCCAGTAGAGTCTATGGCGGTGAGGATGTGGAGGGTCGGGCTTGAGCTCGAGGCGCCTGGGAACGTCTGGGGGCTTGCCCAACCTCCACACGATTGGGTTACGCCGCCCTGATTGCTATTGCCTTTTTCACTTCTTTCGCCGTCCGCCCTTCATCGCCCGCTCCATCTCGCGGCCGGCCTCGCGTTGCTTGATGGCCTCGCGGCGGTCGTAGGCTTTCTTTCCGCGGGCCACGGCCAGCTCCACCTTGGCGAGCCCGCGCGGCGAGAAGTAGAGGCGGAGCGGCACCAGCGTCAGGCCCTTTAGCTGCGCCTGGCCAATGAGCCGGCGGATCTCCTTTTTGTGCAGGAGCAGGGTCCGCGGGCGCAGGGGGTCATGGTTCATAATGTTGCCGTGGCTGTACGGGCTGATGTGGCAGTGGTGGAGGACCACTTGTCCGCGGTCCACGCTGGCGTAGCTGTCCCGGAGGTTGGCCTGCCCTTCGCGGAGCGACTTCACCTCCGTGCCCTGTAGCGCGATCCCGGCCTCCAGCTTCTCCTGGATGACGAAGTCGTAGAACGCCTTGCGGTTGGTCGCGACGACCTTCTCTCCCTGCTCTTTCTTGTCGTGGGACATGCTCAGGTCAACCCACTATACCATTCCCCCGCGTTCCTTGACACTCCGAGGCCCCTCTCCTACAATCTGACGCGACCAACCGAGGTGAGCGTGAAGCCCCAGATCCGCCGCTGGTTTGAAGAGAGTGCCGAGACGAAGCTGAAGTTCGTCGCGGAGCACGCCGACCGCATCCAGCAGCTCGCCGACCTGCTCGTCGAGACGTTCCGCAAGGGCAGCAAGGTGCTCCTGTTCGGCAACGGCGGCAGCGCCATGGATGCCTCTCACATCGCGGCCGAGTTCGTCGGGCGCTACCGGCGCGAGCGGGCGCCGCTGGCGGCTATCGCGCTGTCGGCGGACCAGGCGAAGCTCACCTGCATCGCCAACGACTACGACTTTTCAGAAATCTTCGCCCGGCAGGTCCAGGCGCTGGGCCGTCCCGGCGACGTGGCGATCGCGATTAGCACCAGCGGCAATTCCCCGAACGTCCTGAAGGGCGTGCAGGCGGCGAAGGCGAAGGGGCTCGTGACGGTGGGCTGGACCGGTGGGACCGGCGGCAAGCTCGTCGGCCTTGTGGACCATTCCTTCGTCGTCCCGTCGAAAGTAGTCGCCCGCATCCAGGAGACGCACATCACGCTCGGGCACGTCCTCTGCGAGCTCGTTGACGAGGCATTGCTTGGCAAAGAGTAAGCAGACTGGAGCCCCGCGCCTCCGCGTTCCCCTCCTCAAGCCGCTCGCCCTCCACAGGGTCAAGACCTATCCGCTGGCCAAGCGCTACAGCAAGGTGAAGCTCGGCGAGTCAGCCCGGCCGTGGCGTCCGGGCGGCGCCATGACCGACTTCCTTGCGGGGCTCCCGGACATCCTCGCCGCAAAGACGCTGCGCGAAGTGACGGACGCGATCGTCAAGGCCCGCTTGGCCGGCAAGGCGGTGGTTGTCGGCATGGGCGCGCATCCCACGAAGGTCGGCCTGAATCCCGTGCTCGTGGACCTGATGGAGCGGCGGGTGATCACCGCCCTGGCACTTACCGGCGCAGTCATCATCCACGACTTCGAGCTGGCATGGCTGGGACGCACCTCGGAGGAAGTGGATACGGAGATCAACACCGGCCGCTTTGGGATGGCCGAGGAGACCGGCCGCCTCCTGAACGAGGCGATCACGCGCGGTGTGCGGAAGGGCTTGGGCATCGGCGAAGCGTTGGGGACCTGGGTCGAGGAGCGGCGCCTGCCGAACCGGAAGACGAGCCTGCTGGCGGCCAGCGTTCGGCTCGGCATTCCCGTGACGGTGCACGTGGCGATCGGCACCGACATCATCCACATGCATCCTGCCATGGACGGCGCGGCCGTGGGCGAGGGGACGCTCCGCGACTTCCGGACGTTCGCGGCCGTGGTCGCGGGCCTCGAGGGTGGCGTGTACCTGAACCTGGGCTCCGCCGTCATCATGCCCGAGGTCTTCGTGAAGGCCCTCACGCTCGCCCGCAACCTGGGTCATACGGTGAACCGGATCACCACCGTCAACATGGACTTCCTCCCGCACTATCGGCCGCTCACCAACGTCGTCCGGCGGCCGACCCAGAAAGGCGGCGCGGGGCACATGCTGATCGGCCATCACGAGATCATGGTGCCGCTCTTAGCCGCCGCGGTGCTGGAGCGGCTGCGTTCGCCGAGGCAGGCCAAGCGCTGAAATGCCGTTGAACGGCGACTCGTCGGCGTCACCCCATCAAGAGCGCGCGCAGGTCGTCGAGGCGGCCGGCGTCATCGGGCTGGCGACTCTCCTCAGCCGCATCCTCGGCTTCGCGCGGGACATGGTGCTGGCGCGCCTGTTCGGCGCCGGTCTCGCCGCCGATGCCTTCTTCGTCGCTTACCGTATCCCCAACCTATTGCGCGAGCTCTTCGCCGAAGGCTCGATGTCGGCGGCCTTCATTCCGGTCTTCAGCGAGTACCTGACCAAGCGCACCAAGCGCGACGCCTGGGAACTGGCGAGCGCCGCCTTCACGACGCTCCTTACCGTCCTCACCGGCGTCTGTCTTTTGGGAATCCTCGCAGCGCCCTGGATCGTGAAGCTGATCGCGCCGGGCTTCAGCGATAATCCAGAGCGGGAGGCGCTCACCACCCTGCTGACCCGGATCATGTTCCCGTACCTTTTATGTATAGGGCTGGCGGCGCTGGCGATGGGCGTGCTGAATTCGGTCCGGAGCTTCGCGGCGCCGGCGTTCTCGCCCGTGCTGTTCAACATCGCGATTATCGCGTCGGCTTTCCTGCTGGCGCCGTTGTTCGCGGAGCCGATCCTCGCCGTGGCCTTCGGGGTCGTCGTCGGCGGGTTTGCCCAGTTCCTCAGCCAGATGCCGGCCCTGCGCAGAGCGGAGCTGCTCTTCGGCTGGCGGTTCGATTTCGCCCATGAGGGCGTGCGGCGGATCGGCTGGCTGATGGCGCCGGCCTTGATCGGCCTCTCGGTCACGCAGATCAACATCCTCGTGAGCACCATCCTGGCGTCCTACTTTCCGGGCGGCCCGACGTATCTGTTCTACGGCATGCGGCTGATCCACTTTCCCCTCGGGATCTTCGGCGTGGCGCTGGCAACAGCCTTGTTGCCGTCGCTGTCCACCCAGGCGGCGAAAGGTGAACTGGACGCCCTGAGGGGCACGCTGGGGTTCGGGCTCCGGCTGATCTTCTTCATCATCGTGCCGGCGATGGTCGGCTTGATTCTGTTGCGCGTCCCGATCGTGCACCTGTTCTTCGAGCACGGCCGGTTCACGGCGGCCGACACGCAGGGCACGGCGGCAGCGGTGCTCGCGTACGCGGTCGGCCTCTGGGCCTTCGCCGGCGTACGGATCGTCGTGTCGGCCTTTTACTCGCTCCAGGACACGCGCACGCCGGTGCTGGTGGCCGCGCTCGCCCTCGGCGCCAACGTGGCGCTGTCGCTGTTGCTGATGGGGCCGCTCGCGCATGCCGGCCTCGCGCTGGCCACCTCCCTGTCCGCGATCCTGAACGTCACCCTGTT
>DASPXY010000504.1:0-3028 GCA_035637055.1 Gemmataceae bacterium
CTTGCCGTTGCTGGCGCAGCGCTACCTGCGCGTCCCCGACGTGGCCGCCGACCCGGCCCTGCGCACCATCAGCCAGACCGCCCTGCGGCAGCGCTACTGGGCGTGCGCCAACGGCCTCGCGTTCTTCAACTACCTCGACGAAAAGGGCCTAAAGGACGCCGAGAAACGCGCCTTCGCACGGCCGCCGCGGCAGGTTCGCTGGATCGAACGACCGGAATTGTACGTTCGCGCCGAGGAGGGCAATCGGCCCGACCTGGCGGCAGCGCTGCGGTCCTTGCAGGAGTCGCTGCCGGCGGCGGAGTGGAGCGAGGCTCAGCAGCCGTGGACGCCGGCGATGCTGCGCCAGGTGGCGGCGCTGCTGGGCGAAGGCGTCCGCGCCGAGCGCGTCATCGGCACCTGGAACGAGGGCCGCTCCGTGGTGTGGGCTCACCGCAAGGATTCGAGCCGACAGGTCGCGGTCAGTGTGGTCCGCCACGAGACGCCGGCGGGGGCACGGGCGTACTTCGGCTTCGCGATGGACCTGCAGCGGAAGCAGGATCAGCTGAGCGGCACTTGCGGGCCGGCGATCCGTGTGCTGGAATCGAAGGCGACCGGCATCAACCTCCCCGGCGTCGATGAGGCAGTGCGCAACGACAAGCGCGTGCAGTACGGGGCGGGCAGCGGGCCGGTCAGCGTCAGCACGGTGCTGGCGCGGGCCGGCGATGTCGTGATCGAGTGCAGCTGGCACGGCTTGCCCGTCGAGTCGGCGTGGGCCGAACGAGTCATCGCCGCAGCGCTGAGCGCCGCCAAGTAACGGCAGGGAGCCGAGTGCGCGATCGGAAACGGGATCCATCAGTCGCTGGGTGCGCTGGTGGCGAGGGGGATGCGTCGTCGTTCGGGAGTGTCCTGGCGCCACACCAGCCCCGCCGGCGCGTTCTGGGCCAGCAGTACCTCGCGAATCACCGCGATGCCGCGCTCGCACTCGTCGCGCACGCTGATGCCGATAGATGACTCGATGTCCACCGGTCGGCCGTCTGTCCCGGTGCGGCTCATCGAGCCGTTCAGCGAGGCGCTGCCAACCAGGTTGTGTGCCGTCAGCGCGTCGGCGATGGCGCGAGCCACGGCATGTCCGGCGTAAGGCGATCCGCGCGGACGCTCAGGCGCCTCCGGCCACTGCACCGTGAAACCGTACCACGTTCGCCGCACGTGCGCGGTCGGCCCGAAGATGCGCCGGATCACCGAACCGCGCGGCGCGCCGAGCAACAATTCCACAACCCACCCGAACCGAGCGGGCTCACGTGAGCGGCACGCTTCAAGGATGGTCAGGTGTTCGCACCCCGCCTCCAGCAGGGCATCGGCAAGCACCTCTGCCCCGTCGGCGTCGCCGGTTTCCGCCAGCGCCCGCGCGACTTTCTCGGCCGCGCCGCCGTTGCGCGTGAGCCACTCGGGATTGGCCGCCGACAGATAGTGTCGCTCCGCCGCGGCGAGGAATTCGCCCCACTCGCGGAATGGGAACCCGTCGCCCTCCCCATCGCGGAAGGTGTAACAGATCCAGCCAGTGCGGTCCTCGGTATCCGCGTTGGCCAGACCGATCGTCCAGCCAACCGGCTCCTCTTTCCAGATGAACTCGGCGTGGCGGCGATCGTAGCGCTCGACCAACTCGTCCAGCCGCGACGCGGGGAACGCCTCAAGTGAACGCCAGGCACTCTCCAGCATGGGGAACATCGCATCCGCGTCGGTGTTCAGGCACACCGGCGTGAAGCGATTCAGCAGCAGGACAGGCAACCCCGGATGCGGCAACAAAGGGTCACTCAGGGCGAGGCAGCGCCCGATCAAATCGAGTTCCTCCCAGCGCAGGGCGTTCGGGTGCCAGTGGGCCATATCGTCGAAGCCGAGTTCGACCGGCTCCGTGACGCCCGGATGAATGAACCCGAGCGCATGGTAGCTGAGGTACTCATCCAGTCCGAGGGTGACGCGATATCCGGGGCACACGTCGAGGTCTACTCGCAGCCTTTCGAGAGTCGGATACTCGTCGTCCGAACGATCTTCCAACCACAGGTAGTTCGCCCAAAACTGGGCCGAGGACGCAAGTTGGTGGATGCTGTCTGGGATTGGCATCTTGGTATCCTCTCGCGTTGGTGCAGGATCATGGGTCCGGAGCGATGGTTCCCGCCGTGATCCCCAGGACCACCGGCACGCCATACGCATTGCCGCTCCTGGCGTCATAACGGACCGCGATACTCGCAATCTCTGCGCCGGGTCGCGGGTTGACCCACGTCATCTGATACACGACCGCTTGCCGGCTTGCATCTTTCGGGAACGCCGCCGCCCACGCGACCGACGCCTCGGGCAAGCCGCGCGGCTCGCTCGCGATCCAGTGTCCGACGCCGCGCTCATAGCGTACCGGAACCGTCGCCGTCTTGCCATCTGCGTAGGTAACGACGTACTCGAACACCGCCGGCGGTTCTGGCCGCTTCTCCTTGCTCCTGGGCGGCGTCCAGTCCTTGACTCGATGGAACGTGTGCAGGAAGAACAGCATGTCCGCCTTGCCGCCGACCGGGATGCCCTCAACGCTCTGCGGCAGATCGCCCTTGACGCCGGGACCGGCGAGCATGATGCACGCCGGCAGTGGCGACGTCTTGAAGTCGCGAATGACGTACGGCACACCGCCCAGCTTCTGCTCGCCAACCGGCAAATGGCTCAGGTCCGGCACCCCCTTGATCCACCCTCTGTCGGCCGTCAGGTAGGCCGTACACTTTTCGGCCAGCGGCACCGGGCTGTACTTCATGTTCGCGCCTGCGACGACCAGCCGCTCGGCGGCGAAGGTTGCACCAAGGTTGCGCAGCAGCGCCGCCACGATGTTCTGCTTCTTCTCGCCGTTGACCGGGTTCGCCTCACTTGCGACGATGTTGGCGTTCACGGCCTCATGTGAGAGAAGTGTCCGTATCTTGTCCAGGGTGTCTGAGTGCGCAGCAGGGACGACCAGAAGTCGGCGCGTGCGGGAACCTGGACCAAGGCGTCCCCTGGTCTTGAGGTCGTTTTGCCCCAG
>DASPXY010000505.1:0-6621 GCA_035637055.1 Gemmataceae bacterium
GGCGAAAACGTATCTGCGGAAGATAGCCGCACGCACCAAGGACACCGTGATCCAAGCTTTGGGAGATGCCTTAAACTGGGTAACCCCCAAGGATTGTCTGGGCTGGTTTCAGGATCGGGCCGCGTATGCATTCCATTAGCACACCGCTCTAGCTTCACCGGGTCCGTCTCCCCGGCGATCAGCGCCCGCAGCATGTCCCGGCCCGACACGCCCAGCACGTCCGTCGCCACCGAGCCCAGTTTGATGTTGGCGTCTTCCAAAACCTTCTGGATGCGATTGGCCACCGACGCCTTGGCCTGCACCAGTTGCCGCCGCTGCCGCGTCAACTCGCGCAAGTCACGCTGCGGGGGCGGCGGCACAAAGCTGCCGCGCAGTAAGCCGCACTGCAACAGCTGGGCAATCCATTCGCTGTCCTTGACATCCGTCTTGCGCCCCGGCACATGTTTGATGTGCTGGGCGTTGACCAGCAAGATCTGAAACCGCTCCTCCAGCAGGTTCCAGAGCGGCTTCCAGTAAACCCCGGTCGATTCCATAGCCAGGTGCGTCACACCCTCCGCTTCCAGCCAGTCGCCCAACTCCAGCACTTGCTCCGTCATGGTGCCGTAGGTGCGCGTCTCGTGCCGCACCTTGCTGTTGTCCAGTCGGCGGCGCACCGTGACGACCACCGTCTCCTTGTGGACGTCGAATCCGGCACAGCAGTCATAGACGATGTCCATCGCAGGTCTCCCGGTGACGCTTCCCCGGAAGACAGCGAACGGTAGAGCAATCTGCTCTGCGTGCTCTCCTGGGCAGAGGCAACAGTCTCGGGTACGCAGCGCTGTCCCGGTCAGACTGACACGCGGGCTCACAGCACCAAGTAAAATTCCGACCTGATCCGAAGAGGCGTCGAATTCTAGGATACACGAACTCGACCCGTTTTCATGGTCTCCGGGTGCCGCGAATGCGGCATGACGACTGACACCAATATTCCGGGTATGGTCGAGAAGGTCACGGTCGAGTTGAGGTGCTAAGGTGATAAGTAGTCACGTGACGGCTCCGCTCGCTGCGCCATGACGGAGGCGGACACTCCAGGACCATGCAATGACATCTCCCGCCCCGAGTGCTGTGCCAACCTCTGCTCCCAGCGCCTGGGGGCTGAGTTTCCGCGCGAAGCTTGTGCTTGGCGTGTGCGGACTGGTGCTTCTCACGGGTGTCATGGTACTCTGGCTCGCGCACCGGAGTGCAAAGGCGAGCACGGAGACGCTCACCGCCTCTGTCTTTCGCGAAGTGAGCGGACGCGCCGCCACACACACGCGCGGGTTCGTTCTGCGTGCCGCGCCCGTCGTCGAAACGCTCGCCCAACTCGCCGACAAGGGCCTGGCTATCAATGACCACGACCGCCTCGCCCCACCACTGCTCGCGGTGCTGAAGGCCAACCCCGGCCTGAGCTGGGTGAGTTACAGCGACGAGCGCGGCACGTTCACCGGGGCCTACCGCACGCCGGAAGGCAGGATGCAAATTGCTCGCAGCTCCATCGTGCACGGCAGGACAAAGCGGGTGGAATACGACGTGCTGCCGGACGGCACCCAGAAGCTCTTCAAAACTGACGACGAGACCGGGTACGACCCGCGGAAGCGCCCGTTCTACATCGGGGCGAAGGAAGCCGGCCGGCTCGTTTGGCTGCCGCCCTACGTCTTCTATTTCCAATGGGTGCCCGGCATCACTTGCGCGGTGCCGGTGAAGGACGCGAGCGGTAAATTCCGTGGCGTGCTTACCTCCGATTTTGATCTGAACGCGCTCTCCGATTTCGTCTCCGGGCTGTCGGTAAGCGAGCATTCGCGCGTGTTCCTCTTCACCTCCGACGAGATCCTCCTCGCGCACCCCGATCGACGGGGGGTATCCGGAGAGCGCGAAACCGCCAAGCTCCTCACCCTCGCGGACGCGGGCGACCCACTGGTTGATGCCTACCGCGCGAACCTGAAACCGGAACACCTCAATGCGTCCGATGGTGAGGCGTTCCACCGCTTCGAGTTCAGTCACCACCGGACAGAATACCTCGGTTCAGCCACGACGTTCCGCGTGGGTGACGATCTGGTATGGGTGGTCGGTGTGGTCGCGCCCAAAGCCGACTTCGTCGGCGATGTGTGGCGAACCCAGGCGTTCGCGCTGGCCGCGGCCGTGGCGGCTGTGTTGGCAGCCGTGGCGCTAGCGTTTGCACTGGCAAGTACGGTGTCGCGGCCGGTGCAGTCGCTCATCGGCTTCATGCAACGCGTCGGCAGCGGTGACCTGGAAGCGAAAGCCGAGTTCGGCGGTAGCAGCGAGTTCCGGCGGCTCGCCAATGCGCTTAACCGAATGATCGCCGATCTGCGCGACCGGCTCCGGGTGCTTCACTCGCTCGGCATTGCGATGGAAGTTCAGCGGCGCTTACTCCCAACAACCGCCCCGAAGGTTCGCGGCCTCGATGTCGCGGGGCACAGTACCTACTGCGACGAAACCGGTGGCGACTACTACGACTTCCTTGTGTTGGACAAAGCCGCGCCGGATCAGGTGCTGGTCGCTCTGGGTGATGTGATGGGTCACGGGGTCGCGGCGGCGCTCGTGATGGCCGGCGTGCGCGCGGTGTTGCGCGATCGCGCGGTCGCGGCGGGCGATCTCGCGGAGTTGTTGGTCCGGCTTAACAAGCTCATCTCGGCAGACCACGGCGGCGACCGCTTCATGACGATGCACCTCTCCGTCATAGACTCAAAGACCGGAACGATGCGGTGGGTGAGCGCCGGGCACGACCCGGTGATTGTCTACGACCCTGCGAACGGAACCTTTGCGGAAGTGGGGGAAGGCGATCTGCCGCTGGGGATAATGGACGACACCCAGTACAGCGAACAGACTTCCGCCGCGTTGCGGCCCGGTCAGATTCTCTTCATCGGCACGGACGGGGTGTGGGAAATGCCGGACGCGAAGGGCGAGCAGTACGGCTTTGCAAAAGCGTCTTCAGGGCTACACAGTTCCTGAGATCAAGGCCAGGGGACATGATTTAGCGGTTTGCGCTCAGAAGAAGGATTGGTTTTGTAAGAGCAATTCCAGTAGGTGATATGAGATGTCAGAAGATCTGCTCCGTAAGCTTCAGTTGTTGGAGGAAGATTACTTTGGCCAGCCTCTTGTAGGTCAGCAAGCAGATCTGCGCGAAATCAATCAAATTCGCTCTCAGCTCGGCATGCCACTCGTAGATGCCCGTCTGAACGATATTGCAGCTGCTGTCGAAGAAGACGTGGAAGAGGCGCAGCCGGAGCCAGCAGAAGTGCAGGATCACACCGAGGCTCGGGAAGTATACCAGGCATATCTAAAGAAGTTAGAAGAGCTAGAAGCGCATCGGGCCTATGCCGAGCAGGTTGCCGAGGCGACAGCAGGTCCTGGCCAGACCCCCGTTCGTCCCTTGGCAACCCTGGGAACCAATGGCGGCCCTCTGCTGTGCGATCACTGCGGCAAGCCAATCGTTTTGGAGGGCGGACGCTTTCACGGGGTAACTGCGGATGCTGCTTGGAAGGAGAATCCCAGTGATCATTGGACTTCTTGGATCCTCGGAGGCATGGTTGTAGAAATCCAGACCAATGGCACGCTGCGGATTTACCATGGCTATCCTGGACGTAATGACAATCATTGCTGCAATGTTGCTAGCCGGGAACACGACAAAGCGTGGGCGGAGCGTGGGCCTAGCAAGGGCTCTGAGAAAAAACCCAAGATTCTTGCTTTTATTGAGCAAGAGTTCCCTGACATGACAAGCGAAGAGCACCTCGATCTGCTCCATAAGATACTGGATACCATGTATGCGTACGATCCGGGCATTGGGATTAATCGTCCGAGCAGGAAGAGTTGAGAACAAAAGGAAATCAGACGACCCCTCAGGAAGAGTTCCGGTGCGAAGAAAGAGTCGAAGCCGAAAACCCAAAGATGCTGGTCAGGTCGGCATCTCACTTGAACTTGCAGCTGCCCCTCTCCGCTGCGCTGCGGGGGTAGCGGAAGCTTGGCGTTCGCCACGGCGCTGGCCAGCGCGGCGATGAAGAAAGGAAGCCTGGGGCTGGGCCGAAGCACCCGTGGCAGCAGACGGGGCCGGCACCACGCCTTTCCGAGCCATGAAGTCCTTGCAGCCAGCCCCGTGTGTTCTGCTCGCGCTACGCACGGATGGTAAACACAACTCCCATCCCGGGCTTCAATCCCGCGCCAACGACGAACAGTCCCCAGTACGGACCGACATCTCCCTCCACGGAGATCTTCCAGGGCTCGTCGTACGCCTCAAAATAGTTGTACGTCACCTGGTTTGCCAGAGCCCACACCACGAAATCGTGGAAGTAGGTGGCGGCATTCGCCAGCGACGGCACCGCTGCGCCGTGGGCGGAGCCTTGCGACGGCCACCCCGTTTCGGAGACGATCACCTGTTTGCCCGGCACCAGCCCTGCGAGATGCTGATACTTCCCGCTCAGATCGGAGATCGCGGCGCCGAGAGCGATTTGTTCCCAAAACGGGTAGAAATTAGCGTAAACCACGTCTACCTGGGCCAGGATGTTCGGATGTTGTTCGAGGACGTTGTACGTGTCCGACGTCGTCACCGGGATGTCGGGCCGGCTCGCGTGAATGCGTGTCTGGACCTGCGTGATGTAGCTGATCAGCGTCGCTTCGCTCACGTCGCCGCGCAGCAGCGCCTCGCTGCCGACGATGGCGACATCGACGTTGCCCTGCAGGGCCTGCGTGACCAGGCTATCGATCTCGGCCTGGTTGGCGGTGGGGTCAGTGCTGATCCATGCCCCGATCGCCGTTCTCAGTCCCAACGAGTGAGCGATCTGTCCGACTGGCTGGAGGTCGCCGGTGCAACCGAAGGTGCGGATGCCCTCAGTGTACGGTGCCACCGCCGCAAGATCCTGTCGCAATGCCTCGGCAGAGATTTGCCCCGGTCCGCGGTTCGGATCCTCGCCCGGGTGAATGTAAGGGCTGAAGTTGAGGTAAGGGAGACGGTAGCTAATGGCGGGTGGCGTGCTCCCGCGACCGACCCAAAGGCCCGCCACAACTCCCCAGGCCGGCGCTCCGTAGGCGAATGGCGCGAGGTCGGGGGCGCCGGGGGCCGTACTGTTGCGCAGATACCAGTTTTCCGTGGTCGGATCCACGACACCGATCCCGGTGCGGCCATCACCGTTCCAGTCGCCCACGATGGGGAGCCAGCCGGGCGCCCCGTAGGCGAACGGGGCGACATCGGGGGCGCCGGGGGCAGTGCTATTGCGCAGATACCAGGCGGCAGCGCTCGGATCGAACACGCCGGGAGTGGTGCTGCCGTCACCGTTCCAGTCGCCCACGACAGGCGCCCAACCGGGCGCTCCGTAGGCGAAGGGCGCGCTGCTGGGGGCACCGGCAGTATTGCTGTCGCGCAGATACCATGTCTCGGTCGCAGGATCGACCACGCCAACCGTCCAGATGCCGTCGCCGTTCCAGTCGCCGACGACGGGGAGCCAACCGGGCGCACCGTAGGCGAACGGGGCGATGTCGGGAGCGCCGGGGGTATTGCTGTTGCGCAGATACCAGGTGGCAGTCGCCGGATCGAAGACGCCGATGGTGGAGATACCGTCGCCATCCCAATCGCCGACCACGGCCCGCCAGCTGGGGGCGCCATAGGCGAAGGGGGCCACGTCGGGCGCCCCGGCCTGGTTGCTGTTCTTCAAATACCAGGTCGCGGTCGAGGGGGCGAAAGTGCCGATGGTCGCCGGGCCAGCAAGGCTGAGCAGGGAACGCTCTTCCAGGCACTCGACTTGCAGGCGGACCCGGGCGGCTGTCTGTTTTCTCATGGCGAATCTCCTGGGCGCCCCGAAGGGCGGGTCGTGATGGTCGTACGCATAGGTAGTACGCCGCGGGGCGGAAAATTTTGGGCCGCCCTGTCAATCAGGTTCTTACAGCCCCTGCTGCGGACGAGCCTGCACGATGTGGATCTCAGCGCCGAGGCAGACGCCCTCCACGTCCTGCGGCTGGCCTAACTTGTCCTCAAGGAACGTGGCGAGGGCCGCCAACCGCTTGCCAAGACGTGGCGTAGCGCCCGGATCAGCCGAGAGCGGCACTCGGGAATAATCGAGCCGCTCCTCCTCGATGCCCCCCTGGAGGGTCGGCCGCAACGCGACGCTGAAGGTGGCGCACGTGAGGAGTCGCACCGCTCCCGTTTTGCGGTCACACACTAGCCGGTACGGCGTCCCGGGCACATTGGCGGAGGCGAGGACTTCGCCGAGGCCCACCGCCAACTCGGCCACGGCCTCGTCGCGATTGCCACTTACCGGATTGACAGTGTGTAAAATGAAGGACAGGTCCGGCGTCACCAGTTCCTGCAGCAGCACGGCCATGCGGATGCGCTCGTGAGGGATGCCGGCCTGCGTGCGGCTGATCGTGACTCGCCGTGTCCAGAGCGAGGCCCACACCTGCGCGATGGCCTGCGGCGCCGCCGTAGTCGGGACGTTGATCACGGAATCGTACAGGCCAGCGCCGGCCAGGTGCTCCAGATCCTCGCCGTTGGCGCTCGAACGCACTGCCAGGCGCGCGTCGGGGCCGAAAAACGCGGTAACGGCCTTGCCGATCTCCTCGGGCAGCGGCAGGGTGCGGACCAGTTCGCGCAAACGC
>DASPXY010000506.1:0-6582 GCA_035637055.1 Gemmataceae bacterium
GACGGCGATATGAAACGGTGCTCATCTCCGTCACCTGAGATGCGCACGCGGACAACATCCACCCCGGTCGGGGCAACCGCGATCACTTCGGGCCTGAACCCGTGCGTGCGGATCACCGACCAGCCGTCGTCCGACACCACCAACTCATGAGGAGAATCCTCTTCCCGGCTTTGCCATCTCTCCCATACGACAGGCCCACCTTGCTTTCGGAACAACCGCGCGAGGAAGGGCCTGGGCGGGTTCTCCACCAGCCGGTAGCGGAACTCGCTCTGGTGCTGGCGATACGTGAACCCGAACTCGTCCTCAGAAGGTGGCCGCCCGTCGCGGTGCTTGATGGTGCCGTTGTGGGGCGAGCGGGCCTCCAGGGTGAACTTGCCGGTAGGCGAAGTGGCCTGGCAATCGGGGTAGAAGATGGCGGTCATGGGTGCTCTCCCGCTGAAAGACCACGATGGCTCACTGGCCGTCTCGACTTGCTCATTTGTTCGTCTTCAACTTCTCAATGATCCGCAGGATCTTCCCCACGCACATTCTCGCCAGTTCCGGCGTGTCGCATTCCTGCGCGTTCACGCGCTCGATGTGGACGCCTTCGTGGGCAAGCATAGTAAGCCGGTCGTGAGCTTCCCGCGGACTTTCCCGGTGGACCGTGTCTCCATCCACCTCAACGACCAAAACGATACCGTCCTTGATGAGGACGAAGGCCGGCTCGATCCGACGGTAGGTTTCCCCACCCTTCACGAACACGGGCAGCGGGGCGAAGGAGATGCGCGCAGCCTTGAGGGCTCGGTAGAGATTGATTTCCTGCTGCGAACGAAACAACAAGCCATCCGCTTGCCGAGGGGCGAGGTTGTCGGACCTGGCCCGTCCCTGGTTGTTGATGCCCTGGCCTGTCACCCAAGGCTTCGCCTTCTCGCGCCAGTCCGGGTCATCATCCGGTTCGGGGATCAACTCAAAGGCGTCGAAGAATTCGCCCGGGTACATCCGCGCAAGGTCGCTTGCTTTCAGCTTCAGAACCTCCTCGATCTTTGCCCGCTCCTCGCCGACCTGAGCGTAGATGTGCCCCGGACTTCCAGATAGACAGTGTAGCCGTACTGCCCGCCGTCCCAGTTGTCGTCACTGGTCTGCTCGATCCGGTGCCGCGACAGGGCGAGGAGGGCCACCTCCCTGGCTGTCCCTTCGTCGGCGAAAAAGCGGGTGAGCGTCGCCAGGATACGCTCGATGTCGGCTTTCAAGTCGTTCGCCATGGGCCGTTCCTCCTCGTCGGCTGACCACAGACTGTACGCGCTCTTGGGGCTGCTCCCACGATACACGATCACCCGCACTCTTTGCCACGGTCTGCTGTCGGCCAGCGACGAGAGAACATGTTCGTCTCGTTGCGTGTCCTGTTTGGGTCGGCCAGTGCGCCGCCCGCACCGCGCCCTGTTTTCTTCCTTGGAGCACCACCGTAACTCAAGAAGATGCTTTTCTCCAGGCCATGATCGACGGCCTGCCCGATCTCACTCTCCAACTCATCTTTGCCGACTGGCTCGAAGAACACGGCGACCCCCGAGGGTCATTCCTGCGGCTCGGCTGCGAACTCGCCCGCCTCCCTGCCCCGGACACACGCCGAGCGGACCTGGAACACCAACGGCAGCGGTTGCGGGAGGAGCATCCCGAGGTCGTACCGGCTTTTGAGCGCGCGTTCGCGCTGCGCCGCATTCAGAAGAAGATCGGGCTACTGCGCGACGCCGATCCGGAGTGCCTCGCCTTCGGAGCCAGGAGCCACCGTTATCAATTTGGGCCGCGTTTGACCGCCAGGGAACTGGCTGCCTTCGAGCGTGCGCAGCGGGTGCGCCTCCCCGAGGAGTATCGCACCTTTCTCCTGTGCATGGGCAATGGCGGCGCGGGGCCGGGCTACGGCCTGTTTTCGTTGGCAGGGGCACGGCGATCAACCCCGAGCACTCTCCACGAGCCTTTCCCCCTTTCTGCGAAGGACGCGGCGGACGCCGTCGCCGGTTTGCGAGCACAGCAGCGCGAGCCTGTTATCCTGCTGACACCGCCCCTCGTCGGCTGCCTGGAAATTGGCCATCAGGGCTGCGCCATCATGGAGGTCCTGGTGCTCAGCGGGGAGCAGCGGGGGACGATGTGGAATGCCCGTGAGGACTGGTATCCCTACGCTGACAAGGACGGCGTGCAGTGCGGCTTCTTCGCCTGGTACGAGCGCTGGCTCGATCAATGCCTCGCCCCGGAAGCCATCGACCGCTGGCGCAAACAGGTCGAGAGCTAACTGTGCATACGGCCTGCCTGACAGGCTCGCCGACGAACCAGCCGTCCTGAGTTGCCGCCCGGCAAGACAGCGTTGCGCGGCGCGCAGGCGCATGGCGGCGAGGGGCGGACGCCGCACTCAGGAACCGAGTTGCGACAACGGTTTTAGCTTGGTAGCATCGGCCGGTTCGTTGCGTCAGCGGCCTTTTCCCTTGAGGCTTTCCCGAGTCGGAGGGTTCCCATGCAGACCCAATTCCTCAACCCGCCCACACTCTGCCCCACGTTCGGTTGGACGCACGTTGTCACCGCGACCGGCGGCAAGACGGTGTACATCTCGGGCCAGGTCAGCGTGAACGAACGCGGCGAAGTCGTCGGCAAGGGGGATTTCCGGGCACAAACCGAGCAGACGTTCGAGAACCTCAAGCAAGTCCTCGCCGCTGTGTGGGCCACCTTCCGCGACGTCGTGAAGATGAACCTCTACGTCGTCGGCCTCAAGCCCGAACACGTCCCGATGCTCCGCGAAGCGCGTAGCCGCTACGTCAACGCCGAGCAGCCGCCAGCGAGCACTCTGGTCGGCGTCGCTGGGTTGGTCGGTGCCGACTGGCTGATTGAGATCGAGGCCGTCGCCGTGATTCCCGGCTGAGAACAGGGGCGACGAGGACCCGCAGCCCAAGATGGTTCGTGGCAATGTGCTTCAACCATCCTGGTGCCCTGCCAGGCCACCAACAACATCTCCGCGAACCACCCCTCCATCACCCTCACCGACTCCCCGGCTTGCTTCTCCCATTTCGCACCGCTCGTAGGTGTGAACGACCGCGTTGAACGCCCAGACCCAACCTGCCGCCTTCAGGCACGCCTCAAGCGCGTTGTGTAGCAACGGGCCATGCACCGCTCGGTCTGGGAACGCTCTCTTGATCAGTATCTTGACCCGGCTTCTTCCCCGCAACCACTTCAGCCGCGGGTCGTCCTCACCAGCGGCAACTTTCTGGGCGATCTCCTCAATGGCGGCCAGCACCTTCTGGCCCACGCGCGGCTTCGTCGGCATGGCCACGCCACCCTTCCCGTCAACGGCTTCGGCTGCCTCTGCGCCCTGACTCACAGGCTGCTCAGGGGGGGGTTGCGCCTGAACGCATGACCGCCGTCTTCTCCTGCTCTCGGCGAAGGTATCCACATCCTGCTCGCCGGAGAGGAGAAACCGGAGGAAATTGACGTTCTTGTAGACGCAGGTTTGGTAGATGCTGAGGAGCATCAGATACGGCTGCAAGCCGCTGGCTGTCACCCGGCCGTTGGTGACCATCCGGTACTTGGCGAAGTGCTTGATGGCGTGTTCCGCGTTGTTGTTGTGCCACGGTACGCCGTCATGGTCCAAAAAGGTGAAGAGCTTGTCCTGGTACTTCAGGAACCGCTGCCGGTAGCCCTCTGCCAGTTCCGACTGGTAAGGCTTCCCGCAGGCATCCTGGAAAAACTTGTCCACGTCCGCTTTGTGCTTTTGCAGGCGTTTGCGTCGCAGCCCGTGCCGGTCAATGGTCGCGACGATTTTCTCCAGCAAGACACCAAACCCCTTCGCCAGCCCCTTGAACTCCTCATCGTGAAAGCTGGTCTGCAAGTCACCGTTGAGGTCGCGGAGCAGATGGACCAGGCACTTCTGCTGCGGGCAAGGCATCGAGTCGTACCCCTTGTAGAAATCGGACACGAGCACGCCCGTAAAGCCCTTCAACAGAGGGGCCAGGAAGTCCGTCTCCCTGGTGAGTCTGCACGTGTAGAACACGTTCTTCAGGCTGGCAAAGGCCCAGACGTAGCCCTTGTCCTTCTTGAATTGCACGCTGGTCTCGTCCGCGTGCAAGAGGTTGCCCGCGACAATCTTCTTGAGCAGGCCGTCGTACGTCCCCTTGTAGCGTCGCGCCAGTTCGAGTTTGAAGCGATACAGGTCGGTGAAGCGGATTGCCAGCCCGAAGCACTCCTGGAGGGTTCTGGAGAGGCTCTGGAAGGAGGTCCGGTTGGCGACGTGTTGGTAGACGACCCAGCACTGCAAGGCGTGACCGAAACGTGGCGATTGCTTGTACTTCTTGGGCAGGAAGTAGCGGCCACAGGCACGACAGTGGTGTCTGGTGGCGGTGTACTTGACGACGACCCGCCGGACCCCACCATCCGACACCTTCAGGTCGAGGAAGAGCTTGGTCTGCCTGCGGCACTTCGACTTGCGGACGTCGCGGCTCTTGCACTCGGGGCAGCGGTTGCTCTTCACCTCGATACGTTTGGTCGGCCTGGCTTGCCTGGCTGCCTTCTTGCTGGCAGGCACAGTCGTGGCCTTCTTCCCCCTCCTGCGCGCGACGATCCGCTCCCTCTGGTAGTCAAACCAGGCACACTTGCTGGCCCGCTCGAACTCGGGCAGCAAGAAGGCGGTATGGCCCCACTTGCGGAAGTCCGACCCCCGCTTGCTCGCCTTGACACGCTCGACCTGGGCAGGCCCCCGCGCATCGGCCCCGCCGTCCCCGTCAAAGTTCGCGGCGATGGTTTCGAGGTGCTCAGTGATCAACCGGAGGGCCGTACAATCCTCGGCATTGTAGGCGAGCAGCCGCTGCTTGAAGGAATCGTCGCGGCTCTGCTCCCATCGTCGCCGCCAAACGACGCTCTGCAAGCCCGATGCTTCCGGGTCCGTCCATGCAAAACCAAGGTGCCTGGCGATCTCCTTGAGCCCGTTGGCGTGGATCGGGAAGTAGACGTTGGAGCGGATCAGCGAGAGCACGTCTACGGCGTTGGCCAACAAGCGGTCCACCGGCCCCTTCCTCCTGGCCTGCCGCCTCATCCTCCGCAGAAATGTCCGTTCGTAACTGCCGAAGTGGAACAGGGCACAGTCCTCCTCTCCTACGATCTCCAGCAACTGCGGGAGGAGGCTCTCCTCGTCGGCGAGTTCGTCGGCCCAGAACGAGTGCATCTGCATTGCGTTGCCCTGGACCACGAGCGCACCGAGGAGGTAGACCCCGGTCGCGTTGGTGCCGCCCTCCAGGTCCAGGTAGATGCGGACAGAGCGGCTCGGTACGTCCGGTTTGCCCAGGATGTAGGTCTTGGCATCGCGAATGGCCAGGGCCTGGAGGGCGGCGTGGTGGGGCTGACTCTCGCCCTTGGCCCGCTTGCCCTTCCTGCGGGGCTTGAAGGTGTAGGAGAGTTGGGTAACGGTGAAGATACCCTTGCTGCGCTGTTTTCGTAACTCGGCCTCACCCATGACGCGCAGCAGGCTCAGATCGTCCTTCGCCGTCGCCTCGGCATGGCAGCGGTTGCGGAATTCGCACATGCGGCAGTGTTCGTTGAGAGTCAGCGCGGGGGCTTTGCCACCCGCTTGCATCAACTTCAACACCTCCAAGAGGTCGTTGGCCCGTCTGTTGAACTTCGTGGTCAGTTTGACCTTCGTTGACCTGCATTCGAGGCCGCGGACGATCAGCCCTGTGGCAGGCTGCCGCCCCTGAACCGCCCCCAGGACCAGTCCCAGGACGGCCAGCAACTGCCTTGCCTGTCGCCGGATAGTGAGGCCCGCCTGGCAGAGCACGGGCACGTAGTGATAGTCGCCGAGCCGTGACGCGCCTTCCACCCTGACGAGCCCGTCGAACCGCAGCGACACCTGCTCGTCCTCAACGGCCGTGTCGAGGAAGAGCGACAACCCCCGCCCCAGGTCGGCGGCCGTCAACGTGGCACCCTGGCACGCCTGCCCCTCGGGATGGCGCGCGAGCAGGTGCGTCATGGCCCGAGTGCGAGCCGCTGCCTCCTGCTCGGCGGTCATCTTCTGGTAGTCCGACTCCTCTCCAGGCTCGCCCGCTAGCCGCAGACGGCCCTTGTACCGACACTCCAGGTAGCCTTCCAGAACCTCCCTGGTGATCTTCCCAACCACGAGTCACCCCCTTTGCCAAACCGCGTAGC
The DNA here is from genome assembly GCA_035637055.1 of Gemmataceae bacterium. Classification (GTDB taxonomy): domain Bacteria; phylum Planctomycetota; class Planctomycetia; order Gemmatales; family Gemmataceae; genus DASPXY01. The sequence continues at coordinate 6,154 of DASPXY010000506.1, forward strand.
CAGGTGAAATCACGCCGCCGACTCTTCCACCTTCCCGGCTGTCACCCAGCAGCCCACCGCGAGGAGGCGCGACGCACGGCCGCGCACCTCTCGGCGGACCGCCGGAAGTGCAGTAGGGCCTGGGCAGCGGTGTGGACGGTTCCTCGCGTGAGTTGGGGAACGTGAGCCCCGTCGATAGTAAAGCCCTTCGGTAAGGAAGCAAGCGTTTTCCAGCGAGTGGTCGCGCCGGCGATCACCGTGAACGTCGTTCAGGGGGTGGGCCAGGGACGGGTTCGCCTCCCGAAACGCATCATCGCATGGTACAGTTTGCCACATCGGAGAGCCCTGCTTCTGCTCTCCTTCGCGTGTCGCTGAACAAAAGGCCCTTGGTTGCCGATCTGTTGTTGTCAGAAACCTTTGTCGCCCGCACGAGCTACGGAGAGCGGTTCA
>DASPXY010000507.1:0-2938 GCA_035637055.1 Gemmataceae bacterium
CCGGCGGCAAGTGGTGAGCAGCCAACTTGAAGAACGCAGTGGGCATACGGGCTGACGCCATGACAGGTGCCTCCTTTCAGGCAACGCTCTCCTGTCATAACCTCAACTCCCGTGCCAAGTGGTTTTGTCAGAGCCTCTTAGCCTCCTCCGCCACCGGGAAGTTGCCACTGTCCTTGGCGGATTGGCCCACCAGCTCCGCCGCCTCGGTCCACCGCCGCGGTTCCTTGGGAAACGCGAGACGAACTCTCTGGGAGAGGCGGAAGGCATACTCTAAGGCCAAGTCCGGTCGGCCGATCGCCGCGCAGCGTGTGGCCGCATCCCGGAGGTGATCCAATGTCTCTTTCGCGTGCGGGCCGAGCGTGCGCTCGAAGATCACCACGATCTCGCTGTAATGGGCGATCGCCTCATCCATACTGGTGCTTTTTGTGGTTGTCCAGAACCCACTTCAGTGCCTTCTCGACGGTGTCCCAACTGCCCCCGGTTTTTTCGAGGACCTTGAGCGGGATCACCCGCGCCTTGGGGGCCATGCCGGTATGGATACCGCCTGCCGCGACGATGCCGGCCACGTGGGTGCCGTGCCCGACCAGGTCGGTCGTGTCATTCAGCTTGCCCCCGTTTTCCATCGTGAAGTTGACTTGCGCCGGGACGCGGCCCGTAAAGTCCTTGTGCGTCACGCGCAGGTCCGTGTCCACAATGGCGACGGCATAACCGTCGCCGCTCACTTTGAACGTGGCGCGCGCTTCGCCAACTCGAATGCATTCGCTGGCCTTGGCGAGGAACGCGGCTATCCTCGGCTCTTCGTACTGCCTGGGCGCGGGCGGCGGCGGAATGGCCTTCGCCCCCGTCGCAGCGGGGGGAGCAGTCCCCTGCCCCAACGCGAAGCCTGAAATTGCCAAGGCCAGCAACCAAGCAAACGGCAACAACCGCTGTCGCGGGACTCGGTGAATCGTCACGATGACTCCTGTGTTATTTTCTGTCGTCTGCAACGTAGCCGTCGGCTTCGGTTGCCTCCACACGCCCGTCCGCAGCCATGAACGGCCTCGCAACCAACCCGCGCCAGACCGCGCTTTCGCAGAGGAGTTCCACCCGCCTCTTCAGCGGGACACGCCCGTCGGCCCGCAACAGCTGAGAGGAGGGCGAGAACGCCGTCGAACTCCTTCGGCGTTCCGAGCCGGCGCTCGAGCGGAATCGTCGCGCGCCCCACCCGCCCCGTCAAGCGAAAATCCGGCAGCCGTCCCGGGAGCCGCCCTGACGGAAGGAAACGCCCCGTGGTCCGCCTGCGTGACCTCATCGAGGCGCACGTCAAGACGCTCTCTCAGACGGCGGACAGCCGGCACACCCGGCTGCTGGTGACCGCCCTTGAGGAGTGCCTGCGCCGCGCTGTCGAGCGCGACCGCATCGCCGCCGACCTGGCCGAGCGAGACGCCGAGGTGCAGCGACTCCGGGAGCAGGTCAAGCGCCTGCAGGAGCGGGTTGAGAAGTTGGCGGCGCTGGCTGCGACCCCGCCCGACGAGGCGGAGGGAGAAGCCCCGGCCGGTTGGCGACTGGTCTACCGCCGCGAGTTCCGCTCCGCCACCCTAGCGGCCCGATGGCATCCGCCAGCCCGCGGAGCCGCGCCTCCCCACCACCATCGACGACGAGCACAGTGCGACCATCCGGCGCCAGCGCCACCAGGTCATAGGACTGCGGCTCCTGGGGCCGCATCCACCGTACAAGCGGTTTGCCATCGGTCCTATCGAGAACCTGAATCGGGCTGCCCCACTCCAGAGTAGCGACATGTTTCCCATCGCGCGCCAGGGACAGGAAGCGAATCCCCTGTGCGGGCGACGTCCGCCTCCGCGGTGACCGAACTGCCAAACACACCCAGGGTATAGAGCCGAAGCTGGTCGCCGGAGCGAACGATGTAGAGCCGCTGTACTGCGATGCCCTTGTCGGGGACGTCGATCTCCCATTCGCGTCCGGGATAGCTGCCCAGGGTGACCGGCGTCTCCTTGCGGACCGTGCCGCCCAGGTTCGCCCGCGCCCCTTCACGAGCCCCCTCGAAGCGTTGCTCAAGCGGCAGGGCGGTTGGGCCTTCCGCCGGCACCGTCAGGTAGCTCACCATCAAGGCGAGGTTGGGATCCTTGCGTTCCAGGACGAACGTGTCCAGGTCGAAGCGGCCAGCGGGGTTTGCCGCCTGTTCGCGGCGGGGAATCGGCGTTCCGGGAAAGAGGATCTCGAAGTGAGCCTCAGTCGAGGCGAACGGCTGCCACTGCTCGTCCGGAAGTGATGGCCCGGCCGGACCACCACGCAGGAGCAGCCAGGCGATGGCCGCCACGGCGACGACTGCGACGGCGAGGACAGCTGGGCGGCGCCACAGGGAGCGACCACCGGACGCCGGCTGGTTGGTTCCCACGGTCCCACGCCTGGCCGAGGTTGGTACACGTTGCGATGAACTGTGGCTTTCCCGACGCGGTTTTGTAGGGGGACGTGGGAGCGGGACGAGGCGGCGGGGCTGGTGCCACAGCGGTGGTGCTGGCAACGAACACCGCGTTGCAGCTGGGGCAACGGAGCTTTTTGCCCAGGGCATCGTCAGAAACACGGACCGACTTGGTACAGTGTGGGCAGCGAAGTACGGGCATCGAATGTCCTTGGGGGTTGTGAACTGAACCGGCGTATCAGGTTCAGACAGATTCCTTGTTATTTATCCGGTTTCCATGAAAAGTCGAGTCCGGGCCCCAGCGGTGGGGCTGATGTCATGGTACGATGCGGCCGAGAGGCAATACTCTACCAGAAGCGAGGGAAGGATTCACCCGGACGAAGATTTGCACCAATACGAGGTCTTGCCGTGAACGGCAGCGAGGGCGCAGCGGACGAACCGCGCCGTCGTCTGTAGACTTGCTGAGTTGTCACCGTCTCTGCCGCTCCTCCCCGCGGGAGGTTTTCCCAACGAGAGCGT
>DASPXY010000508.1:0-7647 GCA_035637055.1 Gemmataceae bacterium
AATGAACTTCCCCCGTCCAGTGTAGGACTGAGCACGAGCATCTGCAAACCATGTCGTGCGCCCCTTCAGCCCCCCCTTCCTCCTGCTGCCGTAGACAAGCGTTCCCTACGGAGCGATAATGCGCGAGGGGAGAAGAGGACAAACCTTGACAGCCGTTGGGGGTGTGGGACAATCGCCCCTGACAAAGAAGTGCTCTCCGCACAACTTGCTGCGGCCCAAGGGAACACCTCATGGCGAAACAATCGCCCACTCCCAAGGTGCGAAAACTCGCACTCAACAGGCTCAAGCAAGGAATCCCGTGTGTTACGAGCGCATTCGGGGGCATGTTGGCCGAGGCGGCGGGCGTCTGCCTCGAACACCGCCAGCACACGAGCGGCGCTCACCTCACCGTTCAAGGGATCGCGACCGAAACCTTCGAGATCCACTGGCAAGCCGTGACCGAAAAGATGCAGAGGTGCTGGGGTGATCTCCAGGCCGCCACAGAACATGGTGCCTACGGGGTCGCCTTCCTCCTCATCATGGACTTGACCGAATACACCATCATCGAGCGGTCCTACAAGGGGACCGGGTTCGATTACTGGCTTGGCAAAAAGAACGATGACCTGTTCCAGAAAAAGGCAAGGCTTGAAGTCTCGGGCATCTTGGCCGGCGAAGAAAAGGAGATCAAGGACAGGGTTCGGCAGAAAAAGAAACAGACGGACCCGTCGGACGGCAAACGGCCAGCGTACATCGTCGTCGTTGAGTTTAGCGCCCCGACGGCAAGGGTGGTAAAGAAATGAGCCAGATTACTGACCTGCACCACCGAGCGATGGAGGCCGCCGAGGCCGCCGAGGTGGCCCGGCTCCAGAATCTCGACGATGCCACGGATTTGTGGCGAGCTGCCTTCGAGGCCGAGAAACAGGCCGCCATTCTTTGTGCGGCCGACACCGCCCTGGAGCCAACGCGCTCGGTCCTTTACCGGAGCGCGGCCGCTCTGGCGCTGCGCTGCAAGGAGTTCCGCGAGGCGGAGCGGCTCATCGCGGGCGGGCTGTCGGGCGACCCGCCTGAAGACATCGCCTGCGAGCTTCGGGATTTGCTCGAACAGGTGGCTTTCGAGTGGCACCTGAGCCTCCGCGGTATAACGCTTTCCCCGGAAGAAATGCAGCTCGCCATTGCCGGCAAGGCCGTCGGCTTTGGAATGGCCGTGAGCGAGGAGTTCGTCGGCCGTATCCAGACCCTGGAGCGGCTGATCTACCGGACAGCGGAGAGGAAACTCGGCAACCCCTACCGCGAGAAGGCCGTCCCGGACAAGGCGGTGCGGCAGCGCCTGGAGGTGTGCGTCTCCCTGCCAAGGGCGGGCAGTTTTGCGGTGTCTCTTCGTCTGGGCAGGCCGACCGAGCAGGGCACGTTGGCTTTCCCGGACGTGCCGGACATGTTGCAACCCGCCGACGTGATGCGGGACGTCACCAATGGCTTGGACCTGCTCAACCAAGGCGCCGCAGACAAGGTCCGTGCCCAGATACCAAATGAAGCCTACTACCGCAATTTCGTCGGCCTCGCGAAAAAGCTCGCTCCCGACGGATCGGAAATCCGCCTGGTTGGGATCACGTTGGTCCGTGGCCGGGAACATCGGCAAGTGCAATTGACACGGGTGGCTGCCACTTTCGCGGAGTTCCAACCCCCGAGCGCGGGTGGCATCCCCGTCACGGTCAAGGGTACGCTGAAGTATGCGGACGACACGAAGAAGAAAGGTGGGGGTGAAATCAGGCTCCTCAGCAGTGGTGGAAAGGCGCACCAAATCGTCGTCCCCGAGGGAATGATGAACGACATCGTCAAACCCCTCTGGGGTTCGCTCGTGGTCGTCCAAGGGGTTCAGGTGGGGAGCGCGATTCGCTTGAATGACATTCAAGCAGCCGAATCCTAACAGCGCTGTTGAGAGGAAGTGGTGGAAGATGATCGACGAGAAGCGACAGAAGGACGACCAAGGAAGTGGGACGCCATCACCTCAGGATAGCGCCCGTAAAGGAGCCAGGACTGAAGCATAAAGGAACCATAACGGGGTCGAGACTCGTTACACGATCTTCAATGGCGCAATGAGTCCCGACCGGCTTGTCTCGGCTCGTTACGAGCCCGCGTAGAACCCCTTCCCCTCTTTGGCGAGTCGCCGCATCTGCTCCGTCGGCTGGAAGCGCACGCCGAGTTTCTCGTAGCGCGCCAGCTTCTCCAGCACTTGGCCGAGCCCCAAACTGTCCGCCCAGCGCAGTAGCCCGCCGCGGAACGCAGGAAAACCGATGCCCAGGATCAGGCCCATGTCCACGTCGCCCGGCTGCCGCACGATCCCCTCCATCAGCACGCGGCTCGCCTCCGTCACCATCGGCAGGAATAGACGATCCGTAATCTCCTCCTGACCAATCTGGCGTCGATCGGTGCGGCAGCGCTCCAGAATGGCGGCGAAAGCTGGGTCGTCCGCTCCGCGCGAACCCTTCGCGTAACTGTAGAAGCCGGCCCCGGTCTTCTGCCCCAGCCGGCCGGCGCTCACCAGCTCTTGCAGAATGCGCGTCGTCTTGGCCCGATCGGCGAAGGCGGTATTGACCACGTTGCCGGCGTACAGCGACGTGTCCAGCCCGACCAGGTCGTTGAGCGTGATCGGCCCCATCGGCATGCCGAAGTCCGTCGCCGCCTTGTCGATGGGGCGCGGGTCGGCCCCCTCCTCCAGCAGCACCAGCGACTCGTTGATGTAGGGAAACAGGATACGGTTGACGAGGAATCCCGGACAATCGCGCACCACAATGGGCGTTTTGCCGATCTGCTTCGCCAGCGCCACCAGGGTCGCCGTGGTGATATCGGAGGTCTTCTCGCCGCGGATCACCTCGACCAGCTGCATGCGATCGACCGGGTTGAAGAAGTGCATGCCCGCGAAGTTTTCGGGCCGCTTCCACGCCTGCGCCATGCGCGTGATCGAGATCGTTGAGGTGTTCGACGCCAGGATCGCGTCGTCGGACAGGATCGGCTGCAGGTCGCGGTAGACCTGCGTCTTGACGCCCTCGTTCTCGATGACCGCCTCGATGACGAGGTCGCGGTCGCTCATCAGGGCCAGCTGCATCGTCGTATTGAGCCGGCCCATCGACGCCAGCATGTCCTGCGGCGTCATGCGGCCGATCTCGATGCGCGACTGCATCACCTTCGTGATGTTGCCGACACCTTTTTCCAGTGCCTTCGGAGCGCTGTCGAGCAGCAGCACCGGGACGCCGCGGCGGATGTGAGCCCCCGCGATGCCCGCGCCCATCAGGCCGGCGCCCAGCACGCCGACACGCTCGACCTTGCGCGGCTGCACCGACCGATCCGCCACGCCGGGATCCTTCGCCAGCCGCGGCCCCTCGAAAAAGACCGCGATCAGGTTGCGCGAGATCGGACTGCCGATCAGCGGCACGAACAACTCCGTCTCGACCTTTAATCCCTCATCCAGCGGCAGGTTGCAGCCGCGGGCGATGGCATCGAGAGCGGCCAGCGGCGCCGGCAATTGTCCTTTCGTCTTCATCAGGAGCATGCCGCGAGCCACGGCCACCATGAATGAGAGCTGGTCTTCGCTCAGCCCGACCGGCTGCTGCTTGCGCTTGCGGGCCTCGTGCCAGGAACCGGACTGCCTGGCCCACTCCAACACGCGGAAACCCTCTTCCATGAGGCGTTCGCTCGGCACCGCGTCGAAGACGATGCCCAGGTCGCGCGCCCGCTGCGGCTTGACCGCCTCGCCGGCGCAGACCAACTCGGCGGCGAGGGCGGGGCCGACCAGGCGCGTCAGCCGCTGCGTGCCGCCCCAGCCAGGGAACAGGCCGACCTTGACTTCCGGCAGGCCGATCTCGACCTTCGGGTGCGAGCCTGCCAGACGAAAATCAAAAGCCAGCGCGATCTCCATGCCGCCGCCCAGGCAGGCGCCGTCGATCAGCGCCACGGTCGGGTACGGCAGCGCCTCGAAGCGCGCAATGATGTCGAGACCGCGCTTGATCGAGGCGCGCGTCTGCGCCGGCTCCGGTTTGGCGGCGCCCAGCTCATTAAGGTCGGCGCCGGCGATGAACATGCCCGGCTTGCCGCTGCGCAGGATCAGGCCGCGCACATCCTTGCGAGCCTCCAACTGGCCGAGGACGCCCTCGAACTCCGCGAGGACCGCCTGGCCGAGCGTGTTGGCACGGCTGTTGGGCTGATCGAAGGTGAGGACGCCGATGCCGTCCTGGATCGCGAGGTGCAGGGCCGCTGGCGATGTTGCTGTCATGGGTGCGTCATCCTTTCCTGAAGAGGCGGTTGCCCGCAGGACTCGGCGTCACCTGCTCGGGCCGCAACCGTGGCGCTTGTGCGAAGGGATTGTAAAGCGGATCGCCCACCAGCACCGTCATCCAGCTGGTGAGCAGCAATGTACGACTATAGCACTCTACAAGAGTGTATTTGCCGGTGACGAGAAAGCCGAAGAACTCGGCGGGCTTGGGGAAGCCGATCGTGTACGGCTCGGCGACCGGCCCGAGCGTGGCGATCACGCCGTTGTCGAGCAGGTTCTTGCACCATTGCTTCGTCTTCGGATCGCGCAGCGTCACCGCCTCCGAACTGGCGATGTGATACGCGACCGCCCCCGGCACGAAGCGGCAGGAATCGACGTAATTGCCCAGCGAGTACCAGCCACAATACAGGGCGCAGTCGGTGCAACTTCCCGGCGCGAACAGGGCGGGCTTGTCGTCGAGCGTGACCGGCAACTTGGCCTCCTTCTCCAGCAAACGGGCCATCTCGCGCAGCGACTCGTCATAGCCGCCATAGCCGGTCCCTGTTGGGTCGGTCTTTGGATCCCACTTGAAGCCGCGGGCATCGACGTACACCTTGCCGGTCAGCCCTTTCTGCTCGACTTCGATGGCCCGATCGACGAGTTGCATCGCCAGTTCAGGCGACGGGCCGTCGAGTCGTGCGGTCATCAACATTGGTGGCTTGGCGTCGCGCTCTTTCTGCGGCACCTGGAAGTAGAGCAAGTTTGGCTGCCAGCGGCGCAGCGGATAGGCGTCCCACCACAATAACATCAACTCGCTGTCAACGCATGCCTCGCTCTCGGCGTGCGTGAGCACGCGCTGACGCTCCTGCAGCGGCTTGAGGCGAGCCAGGATAGCGTCGCGCTCCTTGCGCCGCTCCTTGAGCGTGACGGCCGCCGCTCCAGCCGGATCGCCCTTCGCCTTTGGTTCGAGATCGGTAATCTCTTTTTGCAGGCGGCGCTCGTCGGCCTGAAACTGCTCCAGATCCGGTCGCAACTTCGCTAGCTGCTCCTTCTCCTGGGCGTTGGGCTCCGGTCTGCCGACGCGCAGCGGGACGCCGTAAACGCTCAGCAGCACCTTGACCTTGGCGCGACGTTCCTTGAGCGCGGCTCGGAGTGGGGCGGCCAGGCGCGTGTCGTAATCACTCCGGCTGATGTCCTCGCCGGCGGGCAGGTCCAGCACCACGACGTTCTCTTTCGGGACGGCGCGCTTGACGCAGTAATGATCGGCGACCCGCTGCGACGCGGGGACGTTCTTATTGACGAGAATGACGATCTCCTTCGGCTCCAGGGCGTGGGCGGGAGCGGCGGCGAGGAGACCGAGAAGGGAGAGCACTCGACAAGTCCAGCGCATGCGGGGGGATCCTCGGCATTGGTTCGTAGTCCCGCCTTTAGGCGGTTTCGCGTCATCCGCCTAAAGGCGGGACTACGAACCAAGAGGCCATGATCGTTATTTCAGCTCTTTGATATAGATATTGCGGAACTGCACCAGGCTGGGCGGGCCGGTCCACTGCCCCGTCTTGGTGTTGAAACTGCCGTGATGCTGCAGGGCGAGCGGCCCTTCCTCCGCGACGCCGGGCAACTGGGCGTTGCTGATCACTTCCTTGCCGTTCAGCGTCACCCACAGCCGATCGCCCTTCATGGTGATCTCGAAGGTGTTCCATTCGCCACGCGGGTTGTCGGCCTTCACCTTCGGCGTGACCCCGGCGCGTACCTTCGGCGGCATGTTCGTGTCGGTGCGGTAACCGTAGACCTCGCCCGAGCCGACCGGCCACATCCAGATATTGACCTGGGCCTTCGACTGGCCGCGCAGGTAAATGCCCGAATCGACGTCCTCGATCTCGACGCGGATGTCCTTGCCGTCGTCGCCCTTCTTGTGGCTGCCGTCGGGCAGGATGATCGGCACCTTGTTCTTGAAGCCGGGATCGGTCTTCAGCCGCCAGTCGATCCGCAGCACGAAGTCGCGATACTTCTTCTCGCTCCACAGGTTCTTGTCGCCCTTGGCCTCGCTCTTGGCATCGTAGTCGATGACGCCCTTCATGATCTTCCAGTGGCCGTTGTCACCCTTGGGCACCTTCCAGCCGGTGAAGTCCTTGCCGTTGAACAGGTTGACGAAGCCCTCCGGCGGGTCGCCGGCGGTGGTGCGCGCTGCCGGGACCGCAAGTAGCGCGACGGCGAGGGCAGCGGCGAGAGAAAGGCGTGGCATGGTGTACCTCCCCTGAGAAGACGTCAGCAATCACCTCAAGGGCAAGGGTACGGAGCGGCGGCGCAAAAAGAAGCCTCCCCGTTGAGCCGCGGTTCGGAGAACCGCGCGGGCCAATACCCGCGCGGTTCTCCGAACCGCGGCTCAACGGGGAGGTCGTTGAAAGAGCGCCCGTTAACGCCGCATCGCGGCCAGTGTCAGGTACAGCCGCCCCAGATGATGCCAGGCGCCGGCCTCGGGCAGCCGAGCGACCGCTTCGGTCAGGAAAGTGTGCGCTGCCGTTGCCTCGTCGGAGAACAGGGCCGACATGCCGCGGTTGAACAGCACCGGCACACTCACCGGCAGCGCTTGCCACAGCGCCCGCGCTTCTGCGCCCTCGCCCGCATGCCAGGCCATAGCCGCCTTCTCATTGGCGAGCGTCGTTCGCCACTCCGCCGGGACGGACTTCTCCAGGGCCCGCAGCAGTTCGGCCGCCTGCTGGAACTGGCGCGCCAGCCGCAAGGTTCCCACCGCGAGGAGGGCCTGCGGATACTGCCCCTTTCGCCCCGCTTGCTCGGCCCACTCCTCCAGCGCCGGCACCGCGATCGGCCGAACGGCCGTCGGGCGCAATTCGGCAAGGTTCGCCTGCTGCATCAAGAGATGGAGGTTGCGCACCAGTTGCGGGAAGTTGCCCAGGCTAAAGGCGAGGGCCGTGGCCGGCTCATGAGCGGCGACCAGCTGCGGCCAGTGCGGCGGCGCCTGCCACGAGCGCGTCTCGATCGCCGGACACAAACAGCGGGCTGCGGCGACGGCCTCATCCCACGCCGGTTTCGGGTCGATCGGCTGCACGGGACCGGCCTCAAACGGCTGCACATCGCTGGTGGGGTCGATGACGGCCAATCCGGCCGTGTGGGCCTCAGCTTGCCGCGCCAGGTATCCGGCCAGCAAGGTTCCGAGCGATGGCTGAACAGGTGTTCGGTGAGTGACCGGATCGTTTGGCTGAGTCATGGCTTCTGTCCTTCCCAGGGTGGAACCCCGTTTGTCTTCCTTCTGTAGACCAAACGCTCCCGGAGGAGAAACTTGCGCCCCGGGCGGAGGCCATCTTCATGATGGCAGGGCGCCCGCGGGGAAGCAAGCGGGAAGTCACCCTGTCACCGTGTCGCCTTGTCACCCGTGACGGGCGCCCCCAGGTGCGCCGCGCGCC
>DASPXY010000509.1:0-4477 GCA_035637055.1 Gemmataceae bacterium
CTGAAAGCGACCGAGGCCTGCCGGCTGGGCTGGCACGAGGAGGAGAGGATCCCACCGCCGCGCGAAGAGGTGCTTGTTCGCCGGGCGCAGGTGCGACTGGCCAGCGACCTGCTTGGGGCGCTGGCCTTCAAGATGTTCTGCCGCCTCGAAGGCGAGCCAGCCTCAGCGCTCGTCGTGCAGGACAATGTGGATGGGTTCCTGAAAAAGGTGTTCGCGGCTTTCCGGGCGGCGGGCGCTTATCGCGACTGTTACGACCAACCGATCCCCGCTGCCTTGATCCTGAAGGACTGGGGCCGGCTCAAGGCGATGGATTCGCACGGGCTGAAGCACTTCATTTTCAGCGCTTCCGAGGAGGAGATCCGCTGGACGGACATCACGACGATGGCGTTTTTCGCGGCCTACTGGGCGTGTCGCTGGGCGGAGGATAGCGATCTCCAACGAACTCGCCAGTGGGTGGTCGATCCGTTGGAGGGCACCAATGAGGTGTTCCGCGAGTTCTGGACGTTCGCGGCCGAGATGCCCGAGGAGGCGCTGCAGCGGGAGGGCAGGACGGACTGGACACGTTATGAGACCCTGTTTACCCCTCTGTACGACGGCACGTTGGTGAACGACCAGGAATGCCCAATCCGTTCGACCGAGTTCATTTATCGCAGTTGGCAGCGCATGGCGGGGACGACGGCCCAGGCTAGCTTCCTGGCGGAGTTCGAGCAGATTCGCAAGGGGGAGAAGGGCGACGAGAGGAAGGGCATTGCCGAGCGGATGCTGGCCGGACTCGTCCCCCTGGTCGGCAGCGGCAAGCGGGACGATACGGGCACCTTCACGATGGGTGCGCCGCCGGACGAGGATCCTACATGGGACAGTATGGGTGGCAGACAGGACAATCCGCAACAGCTCGTGACGTTGACCTACTACCGTCTGCACGAATGCTGCGTGACGAATGAGCAATATGAGTTGTTTGAGGGGCGCCATGTCGGCCATCGTTGGGGTAGGAAGGAGCACCCACTGGTAACGAAAGCGCGGGAGGAACAGCCCGAAACAGCAGCGAAGGCGGATGATCGCTGCCCGGTGGTGAATGTGACGTGGTACGATGCGTGGTGTTTCGCGGTCTGGTGTGGCTGTCAGTTGCCGACGGAAGCCGAGTGGGAATATGCCTGCCGCGCGGGGCGCCAAACGCCCTTCACGTTCGGCAAAGAGCACGATGGGAAGACCTGCACGGCAGATGTCTGCAATTTCGATGGTAATTCTCCTTGGCCAGAAGGGGCACCGACAGGGGGGTATCGAGAATGCACGATCCCGGTGGACGGTCTGGGACCGAATCGCTGGGGGTTTTACCAGCTGCACGGGAACGTGTGGGAGTGGTGCGCCGACTGGTACGCGATGGGTTTTTATGACACAGACCGGGGAGGAAAGCCGGACCCGGTGAACGACATCCCGGCCGCGGCTCGCGTGCTGCGCGGCGGTGGCTGGAGCAACATCGGCGGCGGGTTCTGCCGGTCGGCCTACCGCAGCAGGAACGTGCCGGACTTCCGGAACCTGCGCGACGGGTTCCGCCTGGCCGCAGCTCCTGACGTTGGAGCCCAGCAAGGCAAGTAGGGTCGGCAAGAGCGGAGGCAACGGAGCCGCCCGGAGTGGAGTTGAAGCGAGCGGATGCGAGCGGAGACGGCACGGAGGGGTGGCGGAGTTGCCGGAGCGGACCGGCCGGCACGCCCGCGAGCGTAGCGAGCGCTCGGTTTCCATTTTTTTTCTGCTCTGGTGTACTGATGTCTAAAACGGCCGAAAAGGCTCTTTTTTGCACCTCGCAGCGACTCACGCTGTTGCGGCCGCGGACGGCGACGCGGCAGTACCTCTCCGGGGAGCGCTTCTGGCACGAACGCCATGCCAAACGCCTCGGGGCCGAAGAACCCCCCTCACCGTGGCGGGCACTGAAACGCAGCGTCCTGGTGCATCACCTGACGGCTAAGGGGAAGATCAAACGGCTGGCGCTGGTGTGCGCCGCCGGGCTGGGCAAGAGTACGAACCTGCAATGGCTCGCCAAGGAACTCGCGGCTCCCGCGACCCGCCAGGTGCCCTTTCACTTCGCCCTCGATGACAAGAGGTTGCCCGACACGCTGCGCGAGTTCTGGCGCCGAACGCTGCCGGACCGCATCCGCCAGGCCCCCGGCAACAGCCACCTCCCCGATGCGCAACTCGTCGCCGCGCTGCAGCGGTTGCAAGCCCAGGGACGCATCACGCTGCTCCTGGACAGCATCGATCAGGCCAGCACCCAGGGTTTGCAGCTGCTGCGCGAACTGCTCGCCACGCGGGACTGGGAGCGCTGCCCGATCGTCGTGACGGCCCGCCCGCACGCACTGTTCGACCAGTGGGACGACGTGATCGGGGCGGACGAACAGGCGTGGCGGTTCCTGCGCGTCGAACCCCTGGCACCCCGGCAACGGCAGTTGCTGCTGAACCAGGATGGCGTCAACCGCTACCGGCGGCTGCCGCCCGGCGGTCGCGCATTGATGGCGAACCCGCGCAACATCGAGTACGTCCGCAAATGCGATCCCGCGGCCGGAACGGTCCACCGCACGGAGCCGGACTCGCTGGAGGAGTACACCCTGCGCGACCTGCGGACGGCGTCGCATGTGTTCGCTGGGGCGGTTCATCACATGGTGCGCTACGGGATGAGGAATCCGGCCGCCCGCAAGCTGGGTCGGCGCAAGGACCGTCCGCCCCCCGCCGAGGTGACGCAGCGCCAACTCGACTTTGCACTGGACCTGCTGGGTGCGCTGGCCTTCACCATGTACACGCTGCCCACCCCCGGGAGTGCTCGTGCGACGCCGTTCCGGCCGAACGTGTCGCAGGTGGCAGCGGCGCAGATGCCGAAGTTCACCGCTGCCGTGCTCAAACGAATCCGCAAAGCGGGCATTGTGGAGCGAGATTATCGCATCGACGACCTGGAAGACGACCTGGACGCGCTGGCGGAGTTGAACGCGGAGATCCAGTTCGATCTGCTGGACACGCGGCCGCATCGGCGGGGGGAGTTCCGCTGGTACGACCGTTCGCTGCAAGAGTTTTTCGCGGCGTGGTGGTTGTCGCGCTATGCCGACAAGAAGCAAGGCGACCTGGGCCGGCTGCGCGAGTGGCGTTACGATGACCCGCGCGACGACACGGCGCGGACCCTGTACCAGCCGTTGTGGGGCTTTCTGACGGAGATGCCGAAGGCGGTGCGGCGCGAGCGGATCTGGGCGAGCGCGGTGGGACTGCTGTACGAGCGCGGGGCGCCGCGGTGCTGCGAGATGATCTACCGCAGTTGGCGGCCGATGTGGCGGTGCCGCGCGGGCCGGCCGTATTTGCGCGACTGGCAACAGGAGTTCAAGACGATCCTCGCCACTCCCGGACCGGAAGGTGAAGTGGCGCAGGCGCTCTGTCGCAACTCGCGGCGCTCCGGCTTCCGGCGCTGCCCGAAGGATCCGGCAGACGACTACACGCCATTTCTGATGGGTTCACCGGAAACCGAGAAGGAGCGTTTTCAGGACGAGTTGCTGCACACGGTGGTGGTTACGCCTTTCCTGATGCACGAGTTTCCGGTGACCAACGCGCAGTATGAGTTGTTCGATCCGGCTCACCAGCAAGAGCGCCTGGGCAATCTTCCAGAGAGCGAGGCGCGGGATCATCCGGTGGTGAACGTGACCTGGTTTCAGGCCTGGTGTTTTGCTCGGTGGACAGGGAATCACTTGCCGACGGAGGCGGAATGGGAATATGCTTGTCGAGGAGGGGCCCCTTCAAATCAACCATTTCACTTCGGCGACTCGCTCTCCTCCAAGCAGGCCAACTTCGATGGCAAATACCCTTATGGGGGAGCCGATAAGGGCCAATACCTGGAGCGCACCACAAAGGTCGGCTCGTACCAGCGGAATGCGTTCGAGCTGTATGACATGCATGGCAACGTGTGGGAATGGTGTGCAGACTGGTACGGTGCTCGATACTATGAAAAGTCACGGCAGAAAGATCCCCGCGGACCGCGGGTGGCCTCGGCTCGCGTGCTGCGCGGCGGTGGCTGGCTCGACAGCGGCAGGAGCTGCCGGTCGGCCCTCCGCTACAGGAACGAGCCGGACGACCGGTACCGGAACGACGGGTTCCGCCTGGCCGCAGTTCCCTGCGCCGTTGGAGCCCAGCAGGGAGAGCCGGGTCAGGCATAGCGGAGGCAACAGAGCCGCCCGGAGTGAAGTGGAGCGTAGTGCCGCGGAGTGGCACGGAGCGGAACGGCACGGAGGGGCGGCGGAGTTGCCGGAGCGGACAGGTTGGCAAGCCCGCGAGCGTAGCGAGCGCTCGGTTTCGGTTTTCCGACAGTGTACCAATGTTTAATACCTGGTGGCGCGATGGCGTTGAAGTTTTTCCAGATCTCCATCCGGGATGCTGCCAGCGGCGAGGCCGAGTTGAATGCGTTTCTACTGACCGCCGCGCAAAGAAGGTTACACTGATCGGATCTTCAAGC
>DASPXY010000510.1:0-4421 GCA_035637055.1 Gemmataceae bacterium
GAAGGCGATCAGCTGACTCTTGAGCGGATTGCTCTGCGTCCAGAGCAGGAATTCGCCGAAAGCATAAAACCCGCCCTGGTTGTAGCCCGGGTGGCCCAGGGGAGAGACGTTGGGCACCACCGGCGGCGGTACGTCGTAGTAGTTGTTGGTCTGCGCCCGGGCCAGGGCCGGCGTGAGCAGTCCCCCGACCGTCAGCCACGCCAGCCAGCCGATTCGATTACGCATAAGCCCCATCCCTCCGTGACGAAGGCGCTGGTGGTTCGGCCCAGAACCGTCATCCCCCAGGGCCGAACGGTCTGCGGCGGTGAGCAGCCAAGCCGGCATCCCGTCGCCTGATTCGCTTCTGATCGACTGCAAAAGATAAGGGTGGCGGAATATAGCAAGGGCTTCTCCCCTGTCAAGGGGTCTTCTGCGTTTTTTCTGCCGCGATCCGGCCGGCTTCTTGATGTTGGTTGGGGGACTCTGGTAAGATCGCGCGGTGTCTCGAACCCCTCCCCCCAACCCCCTCCCCGAAGCGGAGAGGGGGAGCAAGACCAATACTTCTTCTCTTCTCCCCCTCTCCGTTTCGGGGAGGGGGTTGGGGGGAGGGGTTCTCGACAGGCAGAGGGCCCACTATGAAGCGCATCGCAGCGATCGGTTCCCTCCTTGGTTGCCTGCTCCTGGCCGGGCCAGCACCGGCGGGAGACAGGCCACTCGTCGTCAACGTCTGGCCGGGCAAGGTGCCGGGAGACACGGGTATCGCCGGCGAGGAGAAGTTCATCGAACTGAAGGTCGGCGGCAAGCCGTATCAGGTCGGCGGCAAGCCGACGAAATGGCTGACCAACGTCACGAAGCCCACTCTCACCATCTACCGGCCCGCGAAGGACAAGGACACTGGGACGGCCATGCTGATCTGTCCGGGCGGTGGTTATCACAACCTGGGTTGGGACGTGGAAGGCGAGGAAGTGGCCGCCTGGCTGAACTCGGTCGGCATGACCGGCATCGTCCTCAAGTATCGTTGTCCTCGCCGTGCGGGCGATGTGAAGGGCCAACCAGCCGCCGGGCCGCTCATGGACGCTCAGCGGGCCGTCAGCCTGGTGCGCAGCAAGGCCGCGGCCTGGGGAATTGACCCTAAGAAGATCGGTATGGTCGGCTTCTCAGCAGGCGGGCATCTGGCCGGGGCGACGGCCACCAACTTCGATCGGCGCCGTTACGAGCCGATCGACGACATCGACAAGGTCAGTTGCCGGCCGGACTTCGCCATCATGCTTTACTCGGGCTACCTGCAGGTGAAGGACAAGGACGAACTCGCGCCGGACCTGCGCGTCTCGACGAAGACGCCGCCGATCATGCTCGTGCATGCGAGCGATGATAACATCAGCAAGGCGGACAACAGCGTGATCATGTACCTGGCGCTCAAACGCGCTGGCGCATCGGCAGAACTGCACATTTACGCCACCGGGGGCCACGGCTTCGCGGTGCGCAACACCGGCCACCCTTGTAACCTGTGGACGCAGAGTTGTCTCGCCTGGCTGCGCAGCCAGGGATTGCTCAAGCGCCTCTAACTTGCTGGCGAGCCGGGAGCGTGACTCCTGGCTCGCCAACAGCGCGAACTGCCGCCGCACGCCAAAACGCTCTCGAACCAAAGCGGCCGCCACGATACAATGCCATATTATCATTCCTCAGCCCCGGTAGGGAGATTGCGACGATGCCCAAGGGAGAAGCGAGCATGCGCGACGGCGAGCGTTCGCTGGCGGTCTTCATCGATTTCGAGAACCTCGCCCTGGGATTTCAGGGCCGCCGCGACCGCTTCGACATCGAACGTGTCCTGGAGCGCATCGTCGAGAAGGGCAAGATCGTCGCCAAGAAGGCTTACGCCGACTGGAGCCGCTTCGCTTCCTATACGGCCCCGCTGCACGAGGCTGCCATCGAGTTGATCGAAATTCCCCGCCGCGCCCAGAGCGGCAAGAATTCCGCCGACATCCGCCTGTGCGTCGATGCGATGGACCTCGCCTATTCCAAGGAACACATCGACACGTTCGTAATCGTCTCCGGCGACAGTGACTTCTCGCCGCTGGTCTCGAAACTCAAGGAGAACGGCAAGCACGTCATCGGCCTGGGCATGCAGGAATCGACCTCCGAGCTGTTGCGCGACAACTGCGACGAGTTCATCTACTACGAGGATCTCGGCAAGGCGCCGGCAATCGCGCCCAATCTCGACGCCCAGCTGCCCGAGACCAAACGCAAGGCGTTCGCCCTGCTGCTGGAGTCGCTGTTGGCCCTGCGCCGCGAGAACAAGGAAGTCCTGTGGGGGTCGATGGTCAAGGACACGATGAAACGCAAGAAGCCCTCGTTCAACGAGGCGTACCACGGCTATCGCACGTTTAGCGAACTGCTCGAAGACGCCCAGAAAGAGGGCCTGCTCGAACTGGACACCGACAAGCGCAGCCGCACCTACGTCGTGACGCGTTTCGGCGCCGAGATGCGCTCGCCGGCGCCGGTGCCGGCCAAGGCGAAGCTGAAGACACGCCGGCGGCGCTCCCCGAAGAAGCGGCCCGGCAACGGCCGCAACGGCGGCGAACACTCCGCTACTGTGGCCGCAACAACGCCCCCCGAGAACGCCGCGGCGGTGGAACTGCCGGCCCCCACCGTGCCGCCTGCGCGCCCGGAACCGCCGGAACCCCCTCCCGAGCGCCCGACTCTTCCAACCCCTGCAACCGAGAGCGACAGCCCATTTTGAGCACCCTGTTTCCGCCTCTGGCCATTGACACGGGCCCGCGGACAGGGCACAACGGACAGCGGGGTGCTGTGTCGCAAACCCCTCCCCCCAACCCCCTCCCCGCAACGGAGAGGGGGTTGGGGGGAGGGGTTTGCGACACAGCAACAGCGGGGGTCTTCATGGCACAGGCGGTCGATCGCTTCCTGAAAATGGTACAGCGCAGCGGCCTGCTCACCCGCGAGCAGCTCCAGGCCGACCTGCGCGCCGTGCCGAAAGATCGCCGGGGCGACCCGCAAGCCCTCGCCGAACATCTCGTTAAGGCCGGCAAACTGTCGCGTTTCCAGGCGCTCAAGCTGCTCAAGGGCGCTCCCCAGGGATTGATCCTTGGTCCGTTTCAGGTGCTGGCGCCGATCGGCAAGGGCGGCATGGGCAGCGTTTACCTGGCGCGCGACGCCCGCAACGGGCAACTCGTCGCTCTGAAAGTGCTGCCGCCGAAGCGGGCTCGCAAGGAAGAACGCCTGGTGGCCCGTTTCGAGCGCGAGAAGGATCTGAGCCAGCGTGTCCGCCACCCTCACCTGGCCCGCACCTACGAAGCGGGCGACGTGAATGACATCCATTACATCGCGATGGAGTACATCCCCGGGAAGAGCCTGTATCGCCTGGTTACCACCGAGGGCTCCCTGGAGGTGCGCCGCGCCGCCCGTCTATTCGCCGAGGTCTGTTCCGCCCTGGAATACGCTCACGGCCAGGGGCTCATCCACCGCGACCTGAAGCCGTCGAACATCCTCATCACGCCGAACGATCACGCCAAGGTGCTCGACCTGGGTCTGGCGCTGATGCAGGGCGAAACGGCCTTCGAGCGCGAGGTGATCGGCGGCGCCGGCTACATCGTCGGCTCGATGGACTACATCGCGCCGGAGCAGACGACCGACGCGACACGCGTCGATCCGCGCGCCGACATTTACGGTCTTGGATGTACTTTATACTTCACCCTGACAGGCAAGCCGCCGTTCCCCGGCGGCACATCCCTGGAGAAAATTCAGAGGCAGCGCAGCGAGGAGCCGGTGCCGGTGACGCAGCGCAACCCGGCGGTGCCGGCGGCGTTCGCGACGATTGTGCAGCACATGATGGCGAAGGCGCCTGAGCAGCGTTACCAGACCGCCGGAGCGGTGCGGCAGGAATTGCTGGCCTGGGCCGGCGCGGACACCTCGCTGCCGGTGGATAGCCAGGGTGACCAGGGCTTTCAGCGAGCCGTGGCCGCCCTGCGCGACGGGCAGATTCCGCCCGAGCTGATCGAGATCGTGATTGTGCCGTCGCCGGAGCCAGCTTCGCAGCCGAGCCTGGCCACTGTTCCGGGGCCGTCCCACGACGGATCGCGCGACCTGCTCTGGCTTGGCGCGGCGTTCGTCGGTTTCTGGGTGGTGTTGTTGCTGGTCCTCGGCCTGATTCAGCTGCTGGGCTAGCGCAGGAACCGAGGAGCGATTGAACGAGCCGGAAGCGTAAGCGATGGGCAGACCGTCGCTTACGCTTCCGGCTCGTTCAAGAGGTTCCTTGCGTTCGCACGAGTGCAGGGACAAACAACGTCTGGTTCGTAGTACCGCCTTCAGGCGGAACACGCGATGCCACCTGAAGGCGGGACTACGAACCAGAGGTTCGTTGCTCTTGCACGAGGGTGTTTCGCCGCGCGGCAGAAATGTCTCACTTCCGCAACTGCCGGGCTCGG
>DASPXY010000511.1:0-2233 GCA_035637055.1 Gemmataceae bacterium
GCCTCGCCGAAGCGCTGCTTGTGTCCGGCCACGAGTTCCTCGAACAGGGCGTCAGCCTCCTGCCCCGCGCCGCGCTTCCGCAGGAGCCGGGCCAGGGGCGGGACGACGGAAAGCGACTTGGGATGGCCGCTCCCGAAGCGCCCGCGGCCGATGGCGACGGCTTCGCGGAGCAGTTCCTCCGCCTCGTCGTACTTCTTCCGCTTCTCCAGCGTCAGCCCCAGTTGCACCAGCGGATACAGGACGAGAATATGTTTGGCGTCGAGCGACTTGCGGGCGAACGCCAGCGAGTCCCGGAGGTGCTTTTCCGCGGCCGCCTGGTCGCCGAACATGCGGCCCCACAGGACGCCTTGCTGGAATTTGGTCATGGCTTGCTGGATGTTTTTGTCCTCGCTGAGCTTGCCGAAGGCGGTCATCGCCTCCTGCACCAGCGGCAGCGCCGCGGCGTCACGGCCGGCGTCGAGGTATACCGCCGCCAGCGCGGCCTTCGCCAAGGCCGTCTCACGGTGGTCGGGGCCGAACCGCGCCAACCGCCGCGCGATCACCTTGCGCAGCAACTGCTCGGCCTCATCGTACTGCTCGATCTCGGTCAACACCCAGGCGAGGTTGAACTGATGATTGGCGATGGCGACCTCATCGCGCTCGGCCTCGGTCTCGCGCAGCTGGAGAGCTTCGCGGTAGAGCTTGATCGCCGTGGGATAATTGCCGCGCTCGTGGTGCAGCCAGGCCAGCGAGTGCAGGCTGGCGGCGAGTTCCCCCGGCGGTGCCTTGGCGGCGCGGCGCAGTTTCAGCGCCTCGTTCAACAGGGGTTCGGCCTCTTCACGCTGGCCGCGGCTGCGATAGACGTTGCCGATTGTGTCCAGAATGTCGGCCCGGACACGCGGCGAGAGCTGCTTGTCGCCGGCGATGCGCTTGTAGCCGAGATCGAGGATCGCTGAAGCCGTCAGTTCCTCGCCGGTGCGCGGGTTCAGGTTGAACATGAGGGTGTTCAGCCCGAGGGGGTCGGACGCCCCGAACATGGCCGCCAGGAATTGCGACACCTGCCGCGCCCGATCGGCCTCGTCATGGGCGACAGTCCGCTGCTCGTCGGCGACCTGCTTTTGACTTTTCGCCTCGTCGGCGTGCTTTTTGGCCCGGTCACGCTCGTCATCGGCGCGCTGGCGTTCGCCCTCGGCACGGCGGCGCTGGGCATCGGCCAGTGTACGCTCGGTTTCGGCCTGGCGGCGCTCGTCCTCGGCGTTGAGGTACAGGCCCGTCATGCCGGCCAGGCTGCCGACCAGCAGCAAGACGATGGCGGCGGAGAGGACGGCCAGGGCCGGATTGCGGCGGCACCAGCGCCAGCCGCGTTCGAGCCTGCCGACGGGTCGTGCCAGGATCGGCTCACCCGCCTGGAAGCGGCGCAGATCCTCGGCCAGATCCCAGGCACTGGCGTAGCGCCGGCCGGGTTCCTTTTGCAGACATTTCAGGCAGACAGTCTCCAGATCGCGCGGCACCTTCGCTTGCAAGCGCGACGGGGCGACCGGCTCGACCTGCACCACCTGAGCCAGGGTGTCCACGACGCTCGGGGCCTTGAAGGGCGGCCGGCCGGTGAGCACCTCGTAGAGGATGGCCCCGAGTGCGTACACGTCGGTCGCCGGCCCGACCTGCCCGCGCTCGCCCTGGGCCTGCTCGGGAGCCATGTAACTCGGCGTGCCCATGATGGCGCCCGACTGCGTCAAAGCCTGCTCGACGTCGAGTCGTTTGGCCAGCCCGAAGTCCGTGATCTTGACCGTGCCGTCCTCGGTCAGCAGCACGTTGGCAGGCTTCAGATCGCGATGGATGACGTGGTGCTGGTGAGCGGCATGCACCGCCTGCGCCAGGGTCTGTACCAGTTGGGCCGCCTCGACCGGAGGCAGAGGCACCCCAGCCAGTTTGCGATCCAGGCTGCCGCCGGCGCAGAACTCCAGGGCCAGGAAGGGCCGGCCGTCGCACTCGCCGACCTCGTAAATCTGGACGATGTGGGCATGTTGCAAGTGGGCAATGGCTTCCGCTTCGGTGCGCAGGCGCTGCCGTTCGCCCTGGCTGGCGTAGCCTCCGGCCAGGACCATCTTGAGGGCGACCAGGCGGTTGAGTTGACGGTGACGTGCCTTGTAGACGACGCCCATGCCGCCGCGGCCCAGCTCGCCCACGATCTCGTAGCCCGGCACGGTCGGCCAGCCGGAGCCGTCGCGGGGCGGCCTGCGCGAATCGGGGCCGG
>DASPXY010000512.1:0-11343 GCA_035637055.1 Gemmataceae bacterium
CCGAAGGCATCATACCCGGGGACTGTGAACGACTGAGTCACACCCGCCGTCGTCGCCGGGATCGACGTCATCACGAACCGGACCGCGGCGCCCGCCGTGCCGATGACCGTCTCCGTGCCGGGAATCGTCGCGTCATCCAGGGCCGTCGCTGTGATCGGCTGCGCACCCATCGTCATCGGCGTCACCAGGGCGGTGCCGACGCCATTGACGAGCGATACATCCGTGGCGGGGAGCACCATGTTCGAATCGGACGCCGTGAGGTGGACCGCCCCGTTATAGAGGTTCGTGGCGTTGCCGTAGACGTCGCGCGCCTGGATGGTGACGGTGTGCGGCGAACCGATACGGCCGCCGCCGCCGACCAGGGTCAGCGAGACCGCCGTCGTCGGCGTGACTGTGATTGGCGAAGACGTGCCGGCGATGGGGCGCCGAAAATGTCCGTCGCCGTGATCGTCTGGCCAGCCGCGTTTACCGTCGCCAGGCTGCCCGTGAAAGCGTGGATGCCGGCGTCGGTGTCAAGGAAGGTGTAGTCGGCCGGCAGGCTGCCCTGGTTGTCCGACGTACTGAAGTGGACCGTCCCGGTGTAGGTCGCGCCCATGTTGTTGTAGGCGTCGAGGGCGACCACGGAGAACGTCATCGGGGCGCCCGCGACCGTGGTGGACGGCGCCGTGAGGGCGAAGTGCGTGGCCGCAGCCGGCGTCACCGTGACGGACTGGCTGGCCGGGGCCGCCAGCGGGGCGCTCACCAGGATGGACCGGGTTCCCGCCGTGTACAGGTTGACACCCGCACTAAACGTATGCGTGCCGCCATCCAATGCTGTGAAGCTGTACGAGACCGACATCCCGCGCGGATCGTTTGTGAAGACGCGGACCAGGCCGTTGTAGTCGGGGATGACGGCGCCGGACGCATCGACCACGCTAACGGTCACGGGCACGGCCGCGCCGGCAATCGTGCTGGCCGGGGCGGAGACGACGAAGTTCACTGCGCCGTTGGTCGTGTTGCTCTCATACACGGTCCGGTGGAGAGTGTCCGGTTTCTGGAGGGCGAGGCTCCTGCCGAGCCAGGCTATCGAGCGGCTCGGCAGGAGCCTTGCCCTCCAGAAACCGGACACTCTCCACCGGATCCTGAATCAGGGGCGTGCTGTCGTTCATCGAGACGGCGATGTTGCCGGCGCCCGCAACGGCGACGTCGGTCACGCCGTCACCGTTGAAGTCGGCTGCCAGAAGGTTATTGCCGGTGCCGGCGGTGACGAGCGAGGCGGGTGTGAAGGTGCCGTCGCCGTTGCCCAACTCGACGGCAAAGCCGGCCCCGGTGCGCTCGACGAGATCGGTGATGGTATGGCCGTTGAAGTCGGCCTTGCTGATGTCGAGGACGGTTGTGCCGACACTGTAGCTGACGGGAGCCGCGAACGTCCCATCGCCGTTGCCGAGCAGGACGCCGACGCTGTAGTTGGACTGGGCGACTGCGAGGTCGGCCTTGCCATCGCCGTTGAAGTCGCCGACGGTTTCGTCAACTGGCGTGCTCGCGGTGAGGTAAGTCCGTGGTGCCTGGAGGGTGCCGTTACCGTTGCCGTACTGCACGGTGACCCCGGAACTGTAATACGCGGCGCTCGTGGAGACCAGATCGGCCTTGCCATCGCCGTTGAAGTCGGCCGTGGATTTGATGAGCGCCCCAGACGCCAATCTCACTCATGCTCGCTGGTAGTTTTTCGCTGGGCGGCACGGAGGACGTTGAACCCCCGATAACGCTCCATCCCGCCGCGGTCAGGTGCTGCGGAAGACCACGCCCCCCCTTCGGCCCGATGGGCGGCTCAGGGTTGCTCGAACAGCTTGGCGTCGAACTTGTCCACGACGCGGAAGTCGGTGACCTGGGGCATCAGGTAGCCGTCGTTGTCCTTCTGGGCGACCGGGATGCCGTCGAACGTCTTGTAGTCGCTGTAGGCGACTTCGCTTTTGGTGACGCCAAAGCTCTTGAGGAGTAGGGGCGTCTCCTTGTCGAAGTACATCTTCTGGTGGTAGCGCGGGCCGGTGACCTGCACGCCCACGGCGGCACGGTCGCCGATCTTGGCCTCCTCGTCCAGCAGGGCCACCTTGTGGTCGGCGTCCTTCAGCCGCAGCACCTGCCGGGGGCCGAAGAACTTCACGTAGTCGAGCCCGTGTTCAACGCCCGGGGGTTCGAAACCGGTCGGGATGAACTCCTTCGCGTCCCCGTTCGGCTCCTTCGTCTACCACCTCCTGCCCTCTGGGAAGAGGATGACGATGCGCTTGCTCGTCCGGTCCCGATGCGTCGTCTCCCACCGGAAGTTCTTGGGCGGCTGGACGAAGTTAAGGCATTGCTGGTGGCGGGCGCCTTCGAACTGGTCGTAAGGCGACCAGCCGTCGTGGATCATGGTGCCGTCGTACTCGAGTCCCAAGACGGCCTCGGCCACGGCGCCGCTGCGCGTCGGGTCGATGACGTAAGCGGTGGCGTCCGGTCCGACCAAGGTGTGCAGCCAGGCAGGGTGTCCCCCGACCCGCCAGCCCGTCTCGTCGGGCACAACCCATTCCGACTGACCCACGGCCTGGCGAATGCCCTCCTAGACCGACACGCAGCGGGAGGCGGCCCGCAGCACCGTGTGGACGCTGCCGCCGCGACTCCGGGGGATGCCGAAGAGGCTGTTCAGGCAGCGGGTGACCTTGCCGTGCGAGAGCCCGGCCTGCTTGTTGAGTTCGACGACAGCGGCCTGGGCATCGGGTCCCAGTTGCGCCGCGGCGGCCCCGAGGGCATCGGACGTTTGCAAGGGATGGCGCCCCTGAACCCGACGATGGCACTGGCGGCACTGCCCGACATGGATGTTGAACTGCCGGTGGATGGGCTGGCGCGGGATCTCGACCTGGAACTGCTGGGCGATGTGCGTCTGGTCGAGCGGACCGCCGCAGTCGGGGCAGCGGTCAGGCAAGGGCGCCTCGTGAACCTCATCGACCTGGTCAGGGGTGGGCGGCTGGCGGTGGGCCTTGATCCCGTAGTCTCTGCCGGGCTTGCGACCGGGCTTCTTTGGCTGGCCGGTGGGCTGACCCTTGGCGAAGGGGGCCGCCTGGCGCTTGCCGGCACGGGTCGCCTCGTCGAACTGGCGGCGGAGGCGCTCGTTCTCGGCTTGCAGGTCACGCAGGCGTCGCTGAAGGGCCTGGCATCCGGCACACGAGACGGGTTGCATACTTCCATGATAGGCGAGGTGCTGGCCACCACTGTGATACCCCGGCCGCGGAGCAGGGATCAGCTCGATCTGGACGCGCTTAACAATTACTCGGCCGTTTCCACGGTCGTTGGCGCAATGACGCCGGGGGAATCGACCTTCGGGCCGAAGTGGCCGGTGCCATCGTTCATCCGCACCCCGGTCGTGCTGAAGAAGTGGTTCCCTTCGATCAGGTCGGGGCGGCGGTCGTTGTTCACGTCGCCGACCTCGATCTCCGTCGGCGGGATGGAGTAGGTGTATGGCGTCGGCGGCTGGAAGGTGCCGTCGCCGTTGCCCTTGCGGACGGTCAGCGAGTCGATGTAGGAGGAGCCGAGGCAGACGACGTCGAGGTGGCCGTCGCCGTCGAAATCGGCAACGCGCACCTGCAGCGGATTGCTGTTGCCGGAGTTGGAGATCTTCGCGGCCTGGAACGTGCCGTCGCCGTTGCCCTTGCTGACGCTGATGACGCCGCGGCCTGAGATGTTGCCGACCGAGACGATGTCGGCGAGGCCGTCGCCGTTGAAGTCGCCGAGCGCCAGGCTATTGGCGGTGACGCTGGCGGCGGTGCTGACCGGCGCAAGGAACGCCGGTACAGTTCGCGATTCCAGGCCCTCGAAGGCGGGCCGAAAAGTCTGGCGCCGCGGGCGGACAGGGCGACGGTGTGTGCGTTGGGTCGAGTGATCGAAGATCTTGCGAATCCAGGCAAACATGAAACTTCTCCAAAGTGAGAGATGTGATTCGGCGTGACTGTGCCTCCTCCACGCCCTGTTCATCAGGAACCGCGCGCGCATGGGACAAGAAAAAACGGAGAACCCGCCCGAGCGGTGGCCTGCCGCGTGCCTGCTCGCGAGGGTGTGGTGTCCGATACGGAAGTGCCTTGGGGTTCTTCCTTCACCAACCCGAAGCGTCAGCGAGGATGGTCCTCGCCGACGCTTCGGGTTGGTGTTCACCCCGAATCACCAAGCCCATTCCGTAGGAGAGTTGATGAGGCGCCGGTGAGAGCAAACGAGCCGATTACCGGCCTACCTTTTGCTACCAATAGCGTTGTGTTCCGCGAATCCCTGAAATCGTCTAGCAGGGAGTATCAACGTCATGGAACCTTTGGACTTTCTGTTCCGATCGTTGGACGCAGGGATGAGCGGACACGTTGCTGACCTCCCTGGCGAACGAACGCGACTTGGTTGCCTCTTCCTGGGCAATTTGCTTCCAGAACCTCGAAAGGAGTCCCATGTCCAAGCGGGAATCGATGAATGTGAAGGTGGAGGCGGATCTGGTCCGCAAGGCGAAAGTCGTGGCCGCCGCGAAGCGGGTGACGCTGTCGGACTACGTCAGCGGGCTCCTCCGAACCCTGATCGAGGAAGATTTGCGCGGCGTGGCCACCCGCCTCGTTGAGACCACCTCCCCCAGCCCCACGTTTCCCTCCGACAAGCAGTTGCGCGAGCAATAATCCCGTGTTGAGAACCCGCCATTGCGGCACAAATCGCCTTGGCGTTACGGATCAGAAGATAAATTGATACTCCCCTCTGGGTATCTCGCTTGCACATCCTCTCTGAACATCGGAGAGTCCTTTTCCCGGCCCGGCGGGCGGAGGTCGTTCTCCATCAGACGTTCGTCGGGACGGATGCCGTGTAGTCGCGGCACCCACCGCGAACATTTCCCACACGTTCGGGTTTTGCCCTTGCGAAAGTGCTGCGGAGGCACTGCGCATCAGGCATGTCCATGAGGAGGGTTTCTCGTGAATCTCGTTCGATCGCTACGGTTCCTGTTCGCCGGTTCCAGGACCGGAAAGCCGCGAGGCAAGTGCTCTGGCCAGCCTGCCAAGGGAGTCGGCCCGCTTTGCCTTGCTCACGGGCCGGGGATTTCTCCATCTCCGGCTGAAACAGTGGGACCGGGCACGCACCGATTTTGACCAGGCTCGGGCCTTGCGGCCCGAAGCGCCGGAGGCGCGGCTCGGTCGCCGCCTGGCCGCGGTCGCACCAGGCTCGTCGTGCCAAATTCGCTCAGCGGATGGGCGGTTTCAGACTACTTGGCGGAGCGGTGAAGGCGTCACTGCTTCGCGTCCGCAGCGGAGATTGCTGGGAGACAGCAGATTGGGCTGGGCTGTCGCGCATCTGGCACTGAACCTGCAGAACCCCAAGGCGCGAATGACTGTCTCTGATTCAGGATCCGGTGGAGGGTGTCCGGTTGTCTTCCTCCCCTCGCCCCTGTAGTCGGGGGCGAGGGGAGACAAACCAGACACCCTCCACCGCATTGTGTATGAGGCCGCCCGGACCTCCTCGAATCGTTATCGAGCAAGCATGCGTCGCGGCTTCACGTTGATTGAGCTGCGGGTCGTCATCGTGATCATTGCCCCTCTGATCGGTCTGGTGATTCCTGTCGTGCAAGTGGTGCGGGACGCCGCCACCAACACCGAGTGCAAAAACAACCTGCGCAACCTCGGGCTGGCGTGTCATTCCTTCATGAGTAGCACCCGCTACTTCCCGCGCAACACCGTGCGGCCGCGCGGCGTCACTCCCCTCAACGGCGAACCCTCCGGCAACATCGACAACTGGGGCAGCGGCACCTTCGAGTCATGGGTTCGCCAGATCACTCCTCATATCGAGCAACCGCACAGCCGCGCGCAGGACGTCATTGCCGTGCTGGGCTGTCCTGCCGATCCGAGGGGACCGACCTCTAGCGTCGCTGCCTACGGCTTCACCTGGTATGTCGGGATTTACTCCAACCCTTCCTCGCCCAACAATGGCATCATCACGGATGATGCCAAACTCCGGAGCCGGTTCGCGGTGACCAGCGCGATGATTCTGGATGGCACCAGCAACACGATCCTGCTGGCGGAGCGGCCGCCGCCCGCGGATGGTCAGTGGGGGTGGTGGGATAGCCCTTGTTGCACGTGGGATACCATCTCGTCGGCACGCGGCGATACCAGCCTTTACAGCTCCGGAATCAACGGCAACTGTCCCCGACCGGCGATCTATCGGCTTGGCTCCGTGGGCGATAACTGCGCCTTCAACGCCGTTTGGGCCAATCACGTTCAGGGCGGCAATTTCTGCATGGGCGACGCCAGTGTGCGGAGCATTTCCTTCCCGACGGGGAATCGAGCCGCCGGCACGCTCACCGTTCTCGAAGCCCTTGCTTCCCGAAGCGGGAGTGAAGTCGTTTCCCTGGAGGATTGAGGCGCGGCCGCCAGCCCTCCGGCACCTGCAGGGCCGGCAACGGGGTTGCCGGAGGAAGCCCTTGGTGTAGATCAATTTCGGATTGGCGAGGTCCGCTATAACGCTTTATTTCTGGACCGCCGTCTTCTTCTTGACGATGACCTTCACCTGCAGGACGGTCTTGCCGAACTGCAACGTGTCGTCGGCCTTGATGGGGAAGCGCTTGCCGGAGGGGATGCGCACGCCATTGAGCCGGGTGACGCCGCGGCCGGTGTCGGCGATGCCCAGACCGTTCTTGTCGAACCAGACCAGGGCGAAGCGGTTGACGGCCACCGCGACGCCGGGATTTTCCTGTTCGGTCAGGTCCACATCGATCGGATGCGGGCCTTTGCGGCCGACGTAAGTGGCTCCGCCTTCCTTGAGGGCGTAGTTCTTGCCGACGCGGAGGCCTGTGACAACGGACAATTTTGCCTTCGAGCCTTCGGGGAGGGCGGCCGAATCGGGAGCAGACATTGGCGGGCTCCTTTTTGATACTTGGGACAGGAAGCAGGCCCATCGCAACGTCGTTCATGGTAGCCAGCGCGGATCCGGGCTGCCACAACGAATTTGCTTTGAGCAAGGGCAAACCCCTCCCCCCAACCCCCTCCCCGCAACGGAGAGGGGGAGCAACCAGGACGACAGCGCTTCTTCTCCCCCTCTCCTTTCAGGGGAGGGGGTTGGGGGGAGGGGTTTCGTCCGCCGAGGACGGCGCTCAGTGACGCTCCACCGCTGCAGGATGCCGTTTCCGCAACCGCTCGAGCGCTCGCTGCACCTCGCTCGCCAGCCCCGCGGCATCGTCCCGCGCCACCTCCAACAGCACTTGCCGCGCTTCGCTCGTGCCAATCTCTTCAAGGATTTGCACGGAGCGGAGCCTCCGGAGCACGTCGTTGCCCTTGCCGCCCGGTAGCGCGGCAAGCAGTTTCTCGATGCGCCGTTTTGTCTCCGCGCTCTGTTCCGCGAGCAGCGCTCGCTGCAGCAGTGGCACCGCGCGACCGCCAAGGGCTGCCAGGTCGCGCGTCGCCTTTTCACGCACCGCAAAGCGTTTGTCACCGAGTTCGCCTACCAGGCGCGGCACCGCCTCGTGGGCGAACGCCCGGTTCGTGAGCCGAATCCCGAGGAACTCGACGGTCTGCTGTCCCGCCGCGACGAGTTGCCACAGCGCCGCGTATGCCTTCGCGGCGTCCTCGTCGCCGAGCACGTCCCACAGTGCGTCGAGTCCCTTCTCGTCGAACTTCGCGGCGGCGAGTTTGCCGTTGTGCAGACGTCCGGTGATGTCCCAGAGCAGCACCGTGGTATCGGTTCCCGTCGTGGCCAAAATGCGGCCATGCGGTGCGAAGGCCAGACGGCGGGCGTATTCCAGGTGGCCGCTGAACTGGCGAACCTCCTTCCCACTGGCGACTTCCCAGACCCGAATCTTCTTCTCCAGGTCGGTCGCCGCGAGCAGCCGCGCGTCCGGGGAGAAGCTGAGGTCCAGCACCCCTCCCGGGGCCATGTCGAGGCGCCGCAGCAGTTTTCCGGTGGGAAATTCCCAGATCCCGAGGCTTTTGGTGCCAGACTCCGCGCCGGCGAGGTAACGGCCGTCGTGCGATGTCGCCACCGATTCCAGCGGGCCGGCCAGTTGGCGCTCCAGCAACATCTTGCCGGAGATCGCGTCCACAATGAGCAGCCGGCCATCGAAGGTCGTTACCACGCCGTAAGTCTTCTCGCCGACGCAAACCGTGCGGGTGACCAGGACGGTCTCGCGCGGCAGCGTCACCACGGCGCGTTTTTCCTCGCGGGTGGCGTTCACCTCCCAGACCGTGACGCGCTCGAAGGGCGTCCAGCTGGTCAGAAAGAATGTGCCGCGTGGCGATTCGTTGACATGACCGTAGCTCACAGGTGGCACAGCGAGTTCGCCCACTGGCTTGCCGGTCGCGGGGTTCCAGAACTGGCCGCCGGGGCCGAGGGTCAGCAAGCGTTTGCCGTCGGCCGTATAGAGGACATGCAGGAGAAAGTGTTTCTCAGAAAAATCGAGGAGGGGCACGCGCCGCCCGGTGTCGAGGTGCCAGAGTTGCAGCGGGCCGAACGTGGACGCGCCGGCAAGCTGTTTGCCATCGGGTGAAAAGGCGAATGTTGTGATATCGGAGGGCGAGCCTCGGTCCGCGAAGCGTTCCTGCCCGGTCGCGACTTCCCAGAGGCGGACGGCGCACCCAGAGCCACCGAGGGCCACGAGTTTCCCATCTGCGGAGAGGGCGAGAGCACGTCCATCGTCGCGCCGGCCCGGGAACGAGCGCAGCAACTTGCCCGTCGCCGCGTCCCAGATGCGAATGCCGACCGTCCCCTCGCCCGTGGAGAGCAGCGTTTTGCCGTCTGGCGCAAACGCGACGCCGGTCATGGGGGTACGTGTCTGCCACAGTTCGCGGCCGCTGGTGACATCCCAGAGGCGCAGGGTCGCACCCTCACTGCCCGAGGCCAGGGTCTTGCCATCCGGCGCGAAGGCGACACAGAGAACGCGCCGGGTGTGGCCCTTGAATTGGCGGATCATCTGGCCAGCCTCCACGTCCCAGAGTCGCAGGATCGCGTCGGTGCCGCCCGTGGCGAGCGTTTTGCCGTCGGGGGAAAAGGCGACGACCACATAGCCGTTCTTGGGGTGTGCGTCCAGCGTGCGCAACGGTTTCCAGGTGGCCACGTCCCAGAGCCGCACCTTGCCGTCGTTACAGCCGGCGGCGAGCCGTTTGCCGTCGGGCGAAAACGCCAGTTCCAGCGCATGCTGCCCGCCACTGTCGAGCCGTCGCAGCGCTTTGCCCGTGGCCGCGTCCCAGACGCAGACGTCATGAAGGCCGCCGGAAACGAGCAGGCTGCCGTCGGGCGAGACGGCGAGGCCGAGGGCCCAGCTATCGTGCTGCAAGGTGCGCACGGACTTGCCGGTCGTGACGTCCCAGACGCTGAGGGTGCCGCCATTGTCCACCGAGGCCAGCCTGTCGCCGTTGGGCAAGAAGCACATCTTGACCACTGAGGAGCCATGTCGCAGGCGTACGGTCCCCAGTCGTGCGATGGCGCCCTGCGGCAGCGGATCGCCGAACGAATCGACGTTCGCTGCTGCGGGCTTTGCCGGTTGTTGAGCCGGGGTCGGCGCCGCGCCGGCGAAGCCTGCGACGAGAAGGAGAGGAAGGACGCGACGAATCCTGGTGACGAGGGATAGCATGACGCTCGACTCCAAGCCCTGGAATGCTGCCGAGGCAGCCAAGGTAGCGCGAGGATTGGCACCGTCTGGTGACGATACCATGAGCCGTGCCCGGCCACGATGCGAAAAGGGGACTTGTTACAGCGGGGTTACAGTCGAGCAGAGTGGGAGGGATACAACATGCCTGCCCGCGAAATGTGAACCAAACCCGGTAGCTTGTGTCCCATTTATCGCAGGATGCGATAATTGCGCTTGACTTATCGCAGGATGCGATTACACTTACAGAGAGGAGACCCGGCTAACCGATAGGTGGAGTGTGCGAGTCATTGCCAAGCCACGGTTGCGAGAGTTCTGGGAATCTCGAAAAGATGACGCCGCAGAGGCTGAGCGCGATTTGTCAACCTGGTACAAGTTGGCGAAAGCCGCCAACTGGAAAAACTTCGGCGCACTCCGGCAGACGTTCGGATCGACCGACCAGGTTGGAAACTGTGTCGTCTTCGACGTGGGGAACAACCGTTTTCGACTCATTGGTCGGGTGAACTACCGGGTCGGTATTGTCTACATCCTCAAGGTGATGGACCACGTTGAGTATGACAAGAAACAATGGGTCAAGGATTGTGGCTGCAAAGAACCACCGCCCAAGAAGCCGGTAAAACCGCCGCCAGCGAAGAAGTCTTCTCGGAGTAAACAGAGACGAAAGAGGTAAACAAAATGGCTGTCCAGACCCCCACCCAAACGATGCCTGATACCTACTTTGAACTGGTCAAGCAGTTCCCTCTCGCCCGCATCCGGGATGACGCACACCTTGGGCTTGCACATGAAGTGATTGACCACTTGTTGCAGCAAGACCTGGACGACGGGTCACAACAGTACCTGGACGTTCTGGCTGATCTGGTCGAGTCCTACGAGGATGAGCAGGTCACCATCCCTGACGCCTCTGAGGCTGACGTCCTTCGCGAATTAATGCGGGCCAACAACATCAACCAGACGCGCCTTGCGAATGCGACCGGCGTAAAGCAGTCCACTATCTCGGAAGTGCTTAGCGGCGACAGATCGCTCACCAAACAGCAGGTTGTCAAGTTTGCTGAACACTTCAATGTTAGCCCGGCTGCATTCCTCCAAGTTCGGCGTCCAGCGTAGGACCGAATGCGGAAAGTTCCACAGATGGACAATGTAACAAGGGCGACCCTTCAGAATACGGAGGGTCGCCCTCGGCTTTTTTCGTTGCTCGCGGCCACAGCAAAGGCCCCGAGATGGTGGCGTCAACAATTCGGCAACACCGTCACACGATTATCCCCTGAGAGTGAGGTAACCGTTGTCTGGGGCCGAAAAGGTGTCAGGGCGAACAGGTGCCAGGAACCGAACCCTTAGTAAGATAGCTATTGTCGCTATTTGAGGGTGGCGAACCAAGGCAGGCATCCCCGCCACGGCTCTGCCTGCCAGCGTGGCGCGCACCCCGAACGCCTGGAGCAGCCGGAGGGGTGTGAAGGTGAGATGCAATGAGATCCAATTCGCCCCCCTCCCTGCAGCATATCACAGCCAGCGCTGGCGCACGAGCCCCCTCGAAGCCGATGTCCCGGATGAGGCCGTCGCCGATGTCGAGGTACACGATGCAGAGGTCGCGGCAGAAAGGGTTGCAGCCCAGGGCAAACGCACCATGAAGTCCTTGAAAATCAAGGACTTATGGAAAACGCCTAACAAACACTCGTCACGGCTGAGCTTGTTCTCGGAGTGACATGCCGTTGTCACTGATTGACATACCTATGTCAGTGCCGTGTTTT
>DASPXY010000513.1:0-3896 GCA_035637055.1 Gemmataceae bacterium
GCCCAACGCCTTCGCGTGGGCCAGAACCGCCTCACCCGTCACCCGGCCATCAAGACCTACGGTCAACGGTTTTGCCGGCACCCCATTCAATTGCAGATAGCGGCACAGTTGCTGCCCGGTCGGTCCGGGCACCGCCGCTCCGCCTTCGACCGTCAATACGATGACGCGGCTCGCACGCTTGAGGATGGGCATCGCAAACGCGGTGACGCGCGCTTGCTCGGTGCTGCAATTCCACGCAATCAAAACATTCGTGCCCATCTGAGGCTGCGGCGATGACGGTGCGATCAAGACCGGTCGGCCGCTTTCAAACAAGCCAGCTTCAAGCGTGGTCATCCGCGGGCCCTTCGGATCGCTGCCGGGTTTACCGAGGACAATCACATCGAAGACCCGGCCATGACTGCCGACGAAGTGGTCGCCCTCGGGGGCATGGTCCAACCACCCGCTCGACAGGGCCTTTGTGTCACCTCCGCGCGGCACGCCATGCGCTTGCATGAAGCTCTCGAAAAGGTCGCGGCTGCGTTGCGCATTTTCCGCGATGTCCTGTTCCAACGCCGGTATCGGCACGGCGCCTACGTCGCCTATGGCGAAGATCGCGGGGAGCTCGACGCGCAAGGCGAACCCTTCGATGTAGCTGTCGAATTTGCGCGCGAGCAGGAGAGCGGTCTGCAATGTCGCGTTCATGAGATCATGCGGCTCGATCGGAACGAGAATGGTCTTGAAGCCCATGGCGATCTCCCATTCGTGCGCACGCCGCCGGCCGTGCACAGAAGTGGGCGAGGCTTTAGACGTCTCGCCGTTTCGCGCACGAGCCGCTGGAGAGCGATCGGCACCGGTCGCTCTCTTCTATCATGCAAACAGCCGGGCAAGCTCGACAGCGAGCAGCCCGATTACCTGACGAGCGAAGCGCCCTTTTGCCGCTCCGCTGCGTTCACGGGGCGCGGAGAAGCCGGCAACTGCAGCACGGTCGCGTGCTGGCCCTCGCACAGCCGGGTGAGCAGCACGGTCTCCCCGTCGGGGAACTCCAGCGCATCGTGGTGCACCCTCGGCTTGTCCACGTTGATCTGCCGAAACCGAGCCACTTTCTTCCCGAGTTTCGTGTGCGGGAGGAAAGCAAAAAAGCGCTCGTAGCTGACGTCCTTTTCGAACGCGACCTCCGTGCCGGGTAACAGGCACACGGCCACGTTCGGCTCTCCGATGGCCGCGAATCCTCGCGTCATGGAGTTCTGGAACATCGTCGTTACCAGCTCGTCTCCGACCTTCGCGGGTCGGGAGGCGACGAGGTCTAGGCTGTAGTCACACATTGAAGGCACTCCTTTCGCCCGACATGCGTCGAAGCGACGGCACGGGACACTCGAAGGGGTCCCGGAGAATAAGTTGGGTGAAATACCGGACGCTTTGGGATGGCGTCTCGGTCGCTTTCATTCTGCGATTTTACCCAGCGAGAGTCGAGACGAAAAGAGGCCGTGGGCCTTGAGGCATGGTTAGGCCGATCTGCAAAGCCTGCGGGCGGAAGAGAGGGCCTGAGGTGGCGGCCTCGTAGAATCCGGCACACGACGCAGGTATGCTCGCCTCCTCGATTACGATCTCTTGAACCTGCAAAGGCTGCCGCAGTAATGTTCAGCGTCCACAAGATTTAAGTAAGCAAAACCATTTTGGAGGAGAGATGCCATGCCGATCTACATCTCGCGTGGTCGTTTCACTTCGGACGCCATCAAGGGCATGCTGGCTAAGCCAGAAAATCGTGAGGAAGCCGTTGCGAAACTCTTCAAGAGCGTCGGCGGCAGGCTCATCGGGTGGTACTTGACCTTCGGCCACCATGATTTCCTGGTCATTGGCGAGTTCCCCGACGAGAAGGCCGCGGCCTGTGCGGTACTGGCCGCTGCTGGTGGAGGCAGTTTGGCCGAAGTCGAGACGACCGTCGCCATGACGGCAAAAGATGCTCACGCCACCTTCGTATCGGCCGGCAAGGCGGCGAAGGCCTTCCGGAGCGCCGGACGCTAGTAGCTTCGGGCGGGACTTTCAGTCTGAATGCAAATATCGGCGCCCATCTTGGATGCCGAGCATTTAGTGCGTGGCTGGCCGTTCTCGCGGCTCTCAACGCCGCTGCAAGATCTGTTGCCGGTAGGTTAGCAACCCCGGGGACGCCTTGCTGCGACGTATAAGTCGGGAACCGGCACGAGTCGGAAGGGGCAGGTACGGCTCGGCTGCGTCCGCTTTCGGGGGCAAACCGGAAAACATTTGCTCGTTCTGAGCTTTAGGGGTTTTTAACCCAAGGTATTCGGACGACTTGCCTACCGCCTTGGTCACAGACCGCGCGATGGAAGCGTGATATCATCGCCCGTTGCATGTATGACCCCAACCGGAGGGTCACATGGCAAGCTACATCGCACGACGAAAATTCTTAGCCACGCTGCTCGGCGGCGCGGCAGCGTGGCCGCTCGCCGCGCGCGCGCAGCAGCCGAAGGTGCCGACCATCGGCGCGCTGGTTATTGGCAATATCAGCCCGGAAGAATTCTGGCGGGAGTTTCGGCAGGGACTACGCGATCTGGGGTATATCGAGGGGCAGAACATTCGATTTGAGTTTCGGTCGGCGGAAGGACAGATCAACCGGCTTCCCGAACTGGCAGCTGAGCTGGTTCATCTCAAGGTCGATGTGATCGTCACTTGGTTCACGCCCACCGCTGTGGCGGCAAAGCAAGCGACGCGGGAAATCCCGATCGTGATGGCCGAGACCGGAGATCCGATCGGCACGGGCCTGATCATGAGCCTTCCCCGACCGGGTGGAAATGTCACCGGCATCGCGAGCGTAACCGCCGAACTGGCCGGCAAGAGCGTCCAATTGATCCGCGACATGTTGCCGTCGGCCCGCCGGGTCACCGCTCTGGCCAACGCGACCGATCCCTTCTCCAAACCTTTCCTCGAACAGATCCAGCTTGGCGGCGAAGCCACCGGAACCGCAATCAACCCTATCAGGATTAGCAACGATGAGGAGTTCGAGAGCGCTTTCGCCGCGATGGAGAGAGACCGGCCCGACGCCATCATCGTTCAGCCCAGCCTGCCGAGCAAGCGCGCCGCCGAGCTGGCGCTGCAACACCGCGTGCCGGCGGTTTCCGTGCCGCGCTGGTTCGTCGACGAAGGCGGGCTGATGTCGTACTCCGCGATATATGCGGACCTTTTTCGCAAGGCTGCCGTGTACGTCGACAAAATCCTCAAAGGCGCCCAGCCCGCCGATTTGCCGGTCGAGCAGCCAACTCGTTTCAAACTGGTCATCAATATGAAAACCGCCAAGGCGCTCGGTTTGACGCTACCG
Organism: Gemmataceae bacterium; assembly: GCA_035637055.1. Lineage (GTDB taxonomy): Bacteria > Planctomycetota > Planctomycetia > Gemmatales > Gemmataceae > DASPXY01. The sequence continues at coordinate 3,311 of DASPXY010000513.1, forward strand.
GCCGCCTTCCTGGCGCGGGCCGACGAGGTGATCGAATGAAGCGCCGCGCGTTCATCACGCTGCTTGGCGGCGCGGCTGCAGCTTGGCCACTCGCGGCACGCGCGCAGTAACCCACCTCGACCCAGGGCAGGACTATTCTTATCGCTGCTCCTGGTCGATACCGGCGCACCCACGGACTGCACGCGGAGGGGAGCTATGCCCATCAGCCCCGTGATCGAGATCACCTATTGCCGATTGTGCGGCTGGGGCCTGCGGGCGGGCTGGATGGCGCAAGAGCTGTTGACCACATTCGCCGAGGAGCTCGGCTCCGTGACGCTCACCCCGGATCGGACCGGTGGCGTCTTTGAGGTGCGCGTCGATGACGAGGTCATCTGGTCGCGCAAGGAGCATGGCCGCTTTCCGGAAATGAAAGAGATCAAACAGCTCGTCCGCGACCGCGTCGCCCCCGGTCGCTCGCTCGGGCATACGGACGCCCCGTGACCCCATAGGGGGGACGTGGCGCCTGCCGGGTCACTCCGCGAAAAGCTTTGCCAGGAGCCGGCGCGCCAGCACGCCGGCGACGCGGCGGCGATAATGGCCGGGGGTG
>DASPXY010000514.1:0-8486 GCA_035637055.1 Gemmataceae bacterium
GCCTGGTATTGTGTCGAGGAATTGTTCTCGCAGTCTGCGCCTCCAGTGTGTTATCGCGCTTCGCCAGCGATTACCCCGGATTCATGGATGCCGCCGTTCCTTACGCCGCTCTCATCTTCCTCTTCTTCACAGGCTTTCGATTTCTCTGACCTTCGCATTGAGTTTGAGTAACCGATCTCCAGGCTCTGGTGAAGCCGCCGATGGAGAGGTAAAATGCGTTTGGTGTTTCGATTTGCGGAGGCGACCGCCATGAGTCGGAAGAAGCAGCAAGCCCAACAGGACACGACGAAGAACGGGCCGCAGGCAAAGCCCATGTCGCGCGAGGAGTTCATCGCCTATGCGATTTCTCGTTCGGGCGACAAGCTCTCGGCGGCGGCCCGGCAGAACCTGGAAGCTAACTACGGGCTTCAGTACGACTACCCCGATGAGTACGTCGTCTTCCGCGATGACTGGGAAGGGGCAGGACGCAAGCGCCGCCTGATCCGGCGCGTTCTTGCGCACGGACCGCCCGAAGACGTCAAGAGGTTAAGCGACTTCGTGGGCGCTCTGCCCTCTGAGGAACAACTCCGTGTCTTCTTCTACTTCATCCAAGATCCGTTTATGGAGGAGATCTGGATTTGATTCTGACCCGCAAGGAGGCGCTACCGTGCCGAAGCGATCGTTTCGTTTCCCCGTCTGGCAAAGGCTCGTCGGCCAGGACGCCGTCTATGAGTGGCTTCTTCCTCTGAAGGTCCGCACAGCCGACGACCGCTTTGTGCCAAAGACCTTTCTGTTCGACCCTGGTTCCGGCTTCACTACCTTTTCTATTGGAGACGCCGAACAATTAGGGATACCGTATCACCGTGAGCGCCCTGTGACGATTCGTGGCACCACGGGAACCGGGCACGGCTTTCTCGCACCCCTGCGGTTCTACCTCGCCCCACTGCCTGAGTATGCCTTTGAGAGCTTGTGCTGTTTCTCGCCCACGCCGCTGCCACGGCCGCTCCTCTCGCTCAAAGACGTACTCGCCAACTTCCGCTTGCGCACGCTCCTGCCTTCGCGGTTGCACCCGCTCGGATCGCTGATCCTGCAGATGCACGGCCGCCACAAGGGGCAACCGCTGCCCGCCTGAGGCGACCACGAACACAACGCCCTGCTGGCGATGCCCTCACAAAGGGGCTACAATCGTCCGGGTGAAGGGCGATCCTTCCGCTCCCAAACCGCCCACAGCCCGGACAAGACTATGCGTACCCTGTCGCTGTTGTTCTGCACGGGCGTCCTCGCCGCGTGTGTTTGCCTCGCTTCCGGCTCGCGCACCGCCCAACCGCAAGGCGTCGTCAAGGTGCGCCTCAAGCTGATCGACGCGGCTTCGGGCAAACCGGTCCCCGGCATTGTCCGGGCCTTTCGGAAGAATGAACGCAAGCCTCTCGAACTCCCCGCACTGTTTCCGCGGCTGCGCGGCCTGAAGGTCGCGGAGGAGTTCGGCGGCTGGTACGTCGTCCCTGCGGAGGGCGGCGAAACCGAACTGCCGCGGGCATCGCTGGCTTTGGAAGCCGTCTCCGGCCTCGAAACCGAACTGGCCCGCGTCGAAATCGACCTCGAAAAGCGGCCCCCGGCAGAAGTGACGATCAAGCTGAACGTCTTCGCCCGTCCCGCAGAGCAGGGCCTGGTCGCGGGCAACACGCATCTGCACCTGATGAAGCTCTCCCCGGAAGAGGCCGACAAGTACCTGAAACTGATTCCTCCCGCCGACGGTTTGCGGGTCTTGTTTATCTCCTATCTGGAGCGTCACAAGGACGACGCCACCTACGTCACCAATCGCTACCCCATCGGCGACCTGCCGCAGTTCAAGGCCACCGGCGTCCTGTTCAATAACGGCGAGGAGCACCGCCACAATTTCAAAGCCTACGGCGAAGGGTACGGCCATGTGATGTTCCTGAACCTTCGCGAACTGGTCAAGCCAGTAAGTCTCGGTCCGGGGATCACGGGCGGCGGCTTCGACGATCAGATGTTGCGCACCGGCATCGATGCCGCCCGGCGTCAGGGCGCAACGGTCATCTGGTGCCACAACACTTTCGGCCAGGAGGACGTGCCGAGTGCCCTGGCTGGCAAACTCGACGCCCTCAATGTCTTCGACGGCAGCCGGCGTGGCACCTATGAAGAGGGGTATTATCGCTATCTGAACGTCGGCCTGCGCTTGCCGATCAGCACCGGGACGGACTGGTTCCTGTATGACTTCTCCCGCGTCTACGCTCACGTCCCAGGCAAGCTGACCATTCGGGACTGGTTGGATGCTCTCAAGGCGGGTCGCTGCCAGGTCACCAATAGCCCGCTCCTGTCCCTGAAAGTGGACGGCCGGCATCCCGGCGACGTCCTCGCAATCGAGCAACCGCGCACCGTCAAGATTGAGGCGACGGCGGTAGGCCGGCACGACTTCCAAGCCCTCGAACTGATCCACAACGGCAAGGTCATCCACAAGGTCGCTCCCAAGGGCCGTGATCCTTTCCGAGCGGAGTCGGTCCACGCCGTGCGGATCGATGCGCCGGGATGGTTCGCCGTTCGGATCGTAAGCTCCGCAAAGAACGAACTCGGTCAACAACTCTTCGCCCACACGTCTCCGGTCCACATCGACTTCCAGGGCCGGAGGGTGATGGACGTGGACGCAGCCCTGGCTTTGCTGCGCCTGGTAGAGGAAGCGAAGGCCGCCATCCGTAGCGAGGGGACATTTCGCAACGCGGCAGCCGCCAACCAGGTCCAGGCCCTCTACGACGAGGCGGCGAGGGAACTTCGCCAACGGATCAACAAGGCCAGAGAACGCCCCTGAACAGTGTTGACAAACAAGATCGTTGATATGGTTTGTAGTTCCGCCTTCAGGCGGTTGTGGCCACAACCGCCTGAAGGCGGAACTACAAACCAACCCCCTTGACAACTCTGCTTTTTGTGTATACTAATTTATAGTATCACCTTCGGGGTCGCCTCTGCGCTTCCCAGCCACAGGGCCCCTTCCTCGGTCTGCCGACCGTTGAGGGCCGGTCCATGCCTTCGCTCTGTCCCAACCGTTGTATTCTCCACCTCGATGCCGACGCCTTTTTCGCCACCCTCGAACAGCGCGACAATCCGCGCCTGCGCGGCAAGCCCGTCGCCGTCGGCACGGGCGTCGTCGCCAGCTGCAGTTACGAGGCGCGCCATTACGGCGTTCGCACCGGCATGCGTCTGGCCGAGGCGCGCCGCCTTTGCCGCGAGCTAATCGTGGTGCCGGGCGAGTATCCGCGTTACGAACAGGCGGCTCGTCGCGTCCTGGCCATCTGCGAGGAGCGCACGCCCCTCGTCGAGGTGGCGGCCCTCGACGATCTCTACCTCGACCTGACCCAGGGCGCCGGTCCGCCGGACGCGCCCGTCGCCCGCATTGCCGGTGAACTGCGCACCGCGATTCGCGAGGAGGTCAAACTGAGCGTGTCCATCGGCATCGCCAGCAACAAGCTCGTCGCGCGGGTGGCGACCAAGGCGGCCAAGCCTGGGCGGCAGGTCTGCGTGCGGGCCGGCACGGAACGCGACTACCTGGCGCCCTGGTCGTTGCGCGTGTTGCCCGGCGCGGGTGGGAAACTGGGCGACCGACTCGAACGACTCAACGTGCTGCATATCGGCGAGGTGGCGGCGATGCCGGAGCCGCTGCTGTGTGGCCTGTTCGGAGCCGCTCGCGGTGGCCTGCTGCACGAGCAAGCCCACGGCATCGACCCGCGCCCGGTCGAACCGCACAAGCCGCAGCACAGCGTCGGCCGCCGTACCAGCTTCGACCCGCCCGTTGCCGATCGTGCCTTTCTGAGCGCGATGCTGGGCTACCTGCTGGAGCGCGCCTGTTCGTGGCTGCGCTTCCACGACCTGGCGACGCGCGGATTGGTTTTGACGATCCGTTATGGCGATTATGCGACCGCGACAGGGCGCATGGCGTTCCGCCAGTCGGTCGAGAGCGAGCGCCAGCTCAAGGAGGCGGCGCTCGACCGTTTCGGCCGGCTCTACCAGCGCCGGCTGCCCTTGCGCTTTCTCGGAGTGGAATTGACGCCATTAGCGGTGGTGGATCGGCAGCCGACGCTGTTCCCCGACCCCGAAGAGGAGCGGGCGCAGCGATTGCTGGCGGTCAAGGATGCGGTGCGGCGGCGTTTCGGCTTCACGGCGCTGCTGAGCGGCGACGCCCTGCTGCTGGCGCAGCAGCTCGACCGCGACCGCGAGAATTTTACCTTGCGCACGCCGTGCCTGACGCGATAAGAGAGCATGCCCGCCCCAGCCGCCGGATCCCCTCGCGCAACTGCTCCGGCGGTGCCACCCCGAAACTCAGCCGTGCCTCATGCGTCGGAATGGCCGTCCCCTCGCCGCTGACGTAGCAGAATTGCCCCGGCACGTACAGCACGCCCTCACGCAGCGCGGCGTGCATCAGCTGGCTTTGCGGCCCTGTGTCGATCTCCGGCGGAAACGACAGCCACACGTAAAGGCCCCCATCGGGCCGTGTCCAGCGCACGCCGGTACTGGCCGGGAACTCCTCCGCGAGCGCCGCCAGCATCGCGTCGCGTTTGCCGCGGTAGACGTCGCACAACTCCGCGACATGGCGATCGTAGGCCCCCGACGACAGCAACCGATCGAGCAGGTGTTGCGTGAGGTTATTCGAGCCGAAATCGTGATTGCCCTTCAGCCGCAGCAAGGGCGCCATCAGCTCGCGCGGCAAGAGGCCATAGCCCGTCTTCAGACCGGGGGCGCAGGGCTTGGAAAACGTCATCGCCAGGATCACGTAGCGGTTGTCGGTGTCGAAGCTCTTGATGCTTGGCAGGTCGGGGCCGTCGTAGCGCAGCTCGCGGTAGGCGGCATCTTCGAGGATGAAGAGGCGATGATGCCGGCTGTAGCGACGGGCGAGTTCGACAAGGCGCTGGCGGCGCGGGAGCGATAACGTCAGGCCGCTGGGGTTCTGGAAGTAATCGACCGTGTAGATCATGCGCAGCCGCGCCAGCTCGCCGCTCCGCTCCAGGCGCTTCAGCAAATCTTCGAGGGCGTCGATGTTCATGCCGTGTTCGTCGGTCGGCACGGAGAGCGTCCGCGCGCCGAGACTGTCGAGCGTCCCCTGATAGACGAAATACGACGGCGCTTCGGCGATCACCAGGTCGCCGGGGTCGAGCAGCAGTTCGCCGAGGAGATACAGCAATTGCTGCGAGCCAGTGGTGACGACCACGTCGTCGATCGTCAGTCCGAGTTCGCCGGGCGTGCAGTCGTCGAGGGCGACAGTGCGGGCGAGGAGCTTTTCACGCAGCGGGACGTACCCCTGGGTGGTGCCGTACTGCAGAGCGGCGCGGGCGCTGGCAGGCCGCGCGAGGCATTCGTCGAGGGCGGCGCGGACCTCGTTGGCGGGCAGGGAAATCGGATCGACCAGACCGGCGGCGAGGCTGATGAGGTTGGGGTTCTCAATCGCTTGCTGCATGAAGTAACTGATCGGTTGATCGGCAGTCTGCAGCGCCCGCGCGGAAAGGTGAACCGAAACCGAATTCATGACGCCCCCCTGTCCTGAAAAGAAAAAACCCGGGACAAGCCCGGGAACTATCTTCAACCTAGCAGACGATTCGGGAGGCGACAAGTTTACCGCCAAGCCTTTCGATCTGGGTCGCCAGGGGTTCCGGCCAAACCTCCGGCCCGTCCCTCCCGCAACCCGTCTGGTAACGAGCCGGAAGCGTGAGCGACGGTTTCCTCCATGCTGCCGTCGCTCACGCTTCCGGCTCGTTACCAGACTCGGCTCTTACCTTCGTGGGGGATCCTCAGTCAGCGCCAGGATTGACCGGCAGCGCAAGGTGCCGGAGGAACCACTTCCTTGCCAGGCGAGCCACTGCTTCCAGGGCGCCCTTCTCCGGGAAGAGGTGAGTGGCGCCGGGAATGATCACCAGTTCCGCCGGACACCGGAGCCGGGCCAGGGCTTGCTGGTTCAGTTCGACCACGACATCGTCGGCGCCGCCGACGATGAGCAAGGTCGGCGCCTTGACCGCGGGCAGCTGATTCCGGGCGAGGTCGGGCCGTCCGCCGCGCGAAACGACCGCCGCCACCGACTCCGGCTGCCGGGCCGCCGCCACCAGCGCCGCCCCGGCGCCGGTACTGGCCCCGAACAGGCCCAAACGGAGGCCGTTCGTGTCGTCGTCCCAGGTCAACCAGTCAGCCGCGTCCTGCAGTCGCCCGGCGAGCAGTTCAATATCGAACACTTTCGCTCGGTCTTCGGACTCTTCCTCTTCGAGCAGGTCCAGCAACAGCGTCGCCAGACCAGCCTCCTGGAGAACGCCGGCGACGTACTGGTTGCGGGGACTGAAACGGCCGCTGCCGCTGCCGTGGGCGAACAGCACCACGCCGCGCGCCGCCGACGGCACCACGAGCGTGCCTTCCAACCTGTGGCCGTCCGAGAGCACCGTCACCTGGCGCTCGTGGGCACCTGTCTTCAGTGGGGAAATCATGGCGTCACCTCGGATGAAGGGGCGACCTTCGGGTTCGCGGAGTTCGCTGCAGAGCGGTCGTGGACGGGCCGGCGGACCACGGCGCAACGGCCGCTTGTAGAGGTATGGTGCAAGCGACGTGCCGGATGCAACCCAGCGGGCCGCAGAGGCCCCTGCTGGGTTGGAAAAGCGGCCGGGAACGGTCAGCCGAGCGGACGCCGGGCGGAATTGGTCCTTCGGGTGTGCGTCTTCGCACAGGCGGTCGCCTGGCGCGACGGCCAATGCTACCCTGCTACTGGCTCGGAGCGGTTCCGCCGACCGGGCCGGGTGATGCCGGCGCTGGCTCCTTCGGAGGGTCGCCCTCGATGAACTGCCGCAGTCTGCGTGCCACCGTCCGCCCGTCCACTTTGAGCCCGCGGAGAAGTTCTTTTCCCTGCTGCAGCCCCTCCTCGGCGGTCTTGCGGATGTCCTGGAACTGCTGTGCGAAGCGCTCCTTTTCCGCCATCAGAGAGGTGTACAGGAGGATACTCACTGTCGTGAAGGCCGCGAGCACCAACACCAAGCTGCTCACGGCCACGAGCGCGAACCGTTTCCAGAAGCGCTTGTGTTGCTTGAGTTGACGAAGGCGTCCCTGCACGTCCTCGGACATGGCCTGCTCCTTTCGGACAAGAAACTCCGAACGGGGTGCTTCAGGCGCAAGGTGTCCAGTCCTCCCCACCACCCGAAACGAGGGGGGGCCGTTGGTGGGGGTATACCAACGGCCCCCCTCCACCGCAACGCCGTCCTTCCAGCCTCAGCGATTGGGAGGCGGGAGGAAGCGCCGGTGTCCGATCAGTCGGTTCAGGGCGGCCTGGGCTTCGCGCGTCGGCAGGGCACCGGGCGCTCCACCGCTCAGCGTTTCCAACACCTGGAAAGCCTCGGGGGTGCGGAGTTGCTCCAACACTTCCAGCGCACGCACCAGGCGCAGTTGTTCGTCGGACAGAATCGCCCCCGCCAGTTTCTCAAGGAGCTGTTCGACGCGCTTGCGCGTCTCGAGCGACGGCTCGGCCTTGAGCGCCTCTTGCAACGCCGGCACGGCCAACTCGCCCACCTTCTCCAGTTCGCTCGTCGCCCGCTGCCGCGCCGAGAACTGCCTGCTGTCGAGGTCGGCGACCAGTTTGCAGATCTTCGCGGCGTCGAGCGGGGCTGCGGGCCGCAGGCGCTCGCGCAGGAACGGCACAACCTGCTCGGGCGCGGTCGTGAGCGTCTGGATCGCGCGGAAAGCCTGGACCGCGTCGGCGCCCGCCAGGTCCGCCCAGAGCGCCTCAACGTCCGCGGGCGAGAGCTTGGCCGGCTGTGGTCGCGCTGCCGGACCGAACCGGGTCGCGTCCCAGATCAGGACCGTCGTGTCGCTGCTTCCCGAAACCACCGTCTTGCCATCGGAGCCGAAGGCCAGGGCGGTCACGTTGCCATCGTGCCCCTTGAGCTGACCGAGTTCCTTACCCGCCGCCACGTCCCAGACACAAACCGCTCGGTCCGGCCCGCGGCAGGCCAGCGTCCGGCCGTCCGACGCGAAGGCGAGGGTGAGGGAGGCGGGGTTGCTCATGCCGAAGCCGCCGCCGACCATGATCGGCATTCCCCCCGCAGGCTGCTTAGCCTGTGGCGCCTTCCCGAGCCGCCCGCGTTCCTTGCCGCTGGCGCTTTCCCAGAGGGTAATTGTCTGATCTGCGTTCTCCGTGGCGAGGGTGTGGCCGTCCGGGGAGAAGGCGAAACTGACAAGGCTGTACTGGATTGGGAGCAGGAGCTTGCGGATTTCCTTGCCCGTCGTCACGTCCCACAGGCCGAGGGTCGGTTGCGTGGCCTGGCCGGGACCGCCGAACCGCGGGTCGAACCCGCCAGGGCCGGTCGAGGCCACGGTCTTGCCGTCGGGCGAAAACGCGAGGCCGACACGGCTGCCGAACCCAAAACGGTCAAAGACCACGACGACTTTACCAGCGGCCGGGTTTTGCGGCGCCTGCAGCGTGATGACCCGTAGTTCTCGAGCCGTTGCGGTCTCAAACAGGCGGATGGTGTTAT
>DASPXY010000515.1:0-2404 GCA_035637055.1 Gemmataceae bacterium
TGAACGTGCTGACGCAGATCGGCCTGGGTTACCCGTTCCTGTTCTTGCTCTGGGGCCGATCGCTGCGCACGCAGGCGATCACCGCAGGCAGTATCTTGCTGGCGACGTGGCTGCTCTATGTCCTCTACCCGAATGCCGGGGTTCCGATCCCAGAGCGACCGGACATTCTAGGCGGCGCCTGGGTTATGGCGCGCGACCCGATCGCCCCTGGCGTTACCGAGGAGTGGGCGGTAGAGCACCTGACCGGCATCGCGCCGGCGTGGCACAAAAACGCCAACATCGGCCATGCGATCGATCGCGAAGTGTTGAACTGGCTGCCGCGTGCCAGCGCCTTCGCGTTCGACCGCGGCGGTTATCAGACCCTGAATTTCCTGCCCTCGCTGGCAACGATGATTTTCGGGCTGATGTGCGGCGAACTGCTGCGTTCGTCGCGGTCGGCGAAACGGAAACTGCAAATCCTTGCCCTCGCTGGCGTCGGCGGACTCGCCGTCGGCTGGTTGCTGAACGCGACCAATGTGTGTCCGTCGGTGAAACGCCTCTGGACACCCTCGTGGGCGCTGTTCTCGACGGGCTGGTGCTGTTTGATCCTGGCAGCGCTGTATGGCCTGGTGGACGTGCGACAGTATCGGCGCTGGGCGTATCCGCTGATCGTGGTCGGCGTCAACTCGATTGCCATCTACTGCATGGGCATGCTGCTACGGCCCTGGGCGGCGCGGACGTTGCAAATCCACCTCGGCAAGGACATCTTCGAGTTGTGGGGTCCGCTGTGGGAGCCGACACTCCAGGCAGTGCTGGTCGGGCTGATGTTCTGGCTGGCCTGCTGGTGGATGTACCGTCAAAAGATCTTCATCCGGATCTAACATGGAGCGCCTCGCCATTGTGGTCCGCGGCATCGTGCAGGGGGTCGGCTTTCGGCCGTTCGTCCACAACCTCGCCACGCGGCTCGATCTCGGCGGCTTCGTCAAGAACCGGGCCGGACTCGTCGTGATCGAGGTCGAAGGGCCGGCGCCGGCCCTGCACAGTTTCCTGAGTGAGTTGGCCGATCGGCCTCCGCCCCTGGCGCAAATCGAACACCTCTCCTGGGAAGGCTGCCCGACACAGGGGAAAGGCGATTTCCGCATCCAGCCCAGCGACGCGGACGCGGTCAGTCCAGTCTTCATCGCGCCCGATGTGGCCACTTGCCGCGAATGCCTTGCGGAGATGCTCGACCCGAATAATCGCCGATATGGTTATCCGTTCCTGAACTGCACCAGCTGCGGCCCGCGCCTGACGATTATCACCGGCGCCCCTTATGACCGCCCACAAACCACCATGACCGCTTTCACGATGTGCTCCACCTGTCGAGCGGAGTACGAGGATCCGCGCGATCGCCGGTTCCACGCCCAGCCGACGGCTTGCGCGGACTGCGGCCCACGGCTTCACGTGCTCGCTGCGGACGGCACCCCCATCGCGACGGAGAACCCGCTGGCGCTGTTTGCCGCCGCCCTGTGCCAGGGGAAAATCGGGGCGCTGAAGGGCCTTGGCGGCTATCATCTCGCCTGCGACGCACGCAACCCGGCGGCCGTCACGGAACTGCGGCGGCGCAAGCACCGCGACGAGAAGCCGTTCGCGATCATGGTCCTCGACGCCGCCGCGGCCGCGCTCCTCGGCGAGGTCGGTCCAGCTGAGCGGGCGCTGCTGGAGTCGCGGCGGGCTCCCATCGTCCTGCTGCGCAAGCGACTGCCCAGCCCGGTCGCTGACGAGGTTGCACCGCGCAATCCGTGGCTCGGCATCCTCTTGCCTTACACTCCGCTCCACCACCTGCTTTTGCGAGCCGTCGGCAGCATCCCGTTGGTGATGACCAGCGGTAACCGCTCCGATGAACCCATCGCGTATCTCGACGATGGACCATCCAAATTAGCCGGAATCGCCGACCTGTTCCTGGTCCACGATCGCCCAATTCATGTCCGCTGTGACGATTCGGTCACACGTGTCGTCGATGGCGTCGAAATGCCGCTGCGGCGTTCGCGCGGCTACGCCCCGCGGCCGATCGAATTGCCGATTCCGTGTTCGCGTCCGCTCCTGGCGGTGGGCGGACAACTCAAGGCGACCTTCGCCCTCGGGCGCCAACGCCAGGCATTCCTCAGTCATCACCTGGGCGACCTCGACCATTTCGACGCCTATCGGGCCTTCGAGAAGGATGTCGTCCTGTACGAGCAACTCTTCGGCGTCACGCCCGAGGCCCTAATCTGCGACCTGCATCCGGACTACGCGACTTCGCACTACGCCCGCAAACGAGCCGAGCGCGCGAACATCGCACTTCACACAGTTCAACACCATCACGCTCATCTGGCGAGTTGCATGGCCGAGCACGGACTGACCAAGCGTGTCCTCGGCGTCACGTTCGACGGCACCGGCTACGGTC
>DASPXY010000516.1:0-4955 GCA_035637055.1 Gemmataceae bacterium
AGCACGGCTGGGAGGAGCCGAGCGTTGTCTGGACCGCGATCGTAGGCGACTCGGGCACGCTGAAGTCCCCAGCCTACCTCAAGGCAGTGGCGCACCTGTTCGCGGTCCAGCAGCAGAAACTGCTGGAATACCGTGACGAACTCAAGCAATACCGGGCGGCCAGGAAGAAAAACGGCGATGAGGACGAGGCTGACGCTGACCCGGATAAGCCGGTCCTGGAACGCGTGGTGTGCTCGGACACGACCATTGAGAAGTTGACGGAGATGCTGGAGGATAGCCCCCGCGGACTGTTGGTGGCGCGCGACGAACTGGCTGGCTGGTTCGGGTCATTCACGCGCTACAAGGGTAAGGCAGGCGGCAGCGACCTCCCCCACGGGTTGGAAATGCACCGCGCCGGGTCGATCATCTACGACCGGAAAAGTGGGGATCGGCGGAGCGTGTTCGTGCCGCGAGCCGCGGTCAGCCTTACCGGAGGGATCCAGCCGGGCATCGTCACGCGGGCATTTTCCGCAGACTTTCTTGAGGCTGGTGGCGGCGCCCGACTGCTGATGGCGATGCCCAATAAGCTCCCCAAGGAGTGGTCCGAGTTGGAGGTTCATCCCGACGTTGAGCAATCGTATCACCGACTGCTCGACAAGTTGCTGCAGCTGCAACTCGACGATTACCAGGGCGAGCGCGTTCCCCGTGTGCTGGAGTTGTCCGCCGAGGGCAAGGAGGCATGGATTACGTTTTACAACGACTGGGCCAAGGAACAGGCGGCCGTCCAGGGGGAGCTGGCCGCTGCCTATGCCAAGCTCGAAGCCTACGCCGCCCGTTTCGCCCTGATCCATCACGCCGTCCAGACGATCCACCTGGACCCCGACACTGTCCCCCCGATCGGCGCGGCGAGTGTCAACGCCGGAGTGGCGCTGGTCCTGTGGTTCGCTCGCGAGGCGCGGCGCATCTACGGCACTCTGTCCGAGACACCAGCGGAGCGCGACCGCCGGCTGTTGGTGGCGTTCATCAACGGCCGCGGCGGGAGCATTACTGCTCGCGAATTGCAGCGGAGCAACAATCGCAAATACCCGACCGCCGCGCACGCTGCGAACGTCCTGGATGCCCTGGTGCCTGGTCTGGGCCAGTGGGAGGATGTGCCCGCTTCATCGCACGGAGGTCACCCCACACGACGATTCACGCTTGCACGACGCATGACAGAACCGACAGAACCCTCCGGCGACGAATCCGTAGACGGACCGGGGGTTGCATGACACAACCGCCGATGCAGCCCCAGCGACACAGCAAAAGTCCAGTGTTTCCGAGGGTTCCGTCAGTTGTGTCATGCGTCGTGCAGCGGGGAGAGCGGCGTTCCAGAGGAAAACGACACGGTGGGGGTTGTGTCACGCGGTGGGGGTTCTGTCGTGCAAGCGACGAGGACGCCCTACGCCGATTGGATGCGATGGTGGCGTGCAAGTATTGTTGCAGCCTACCCCGTCCATCCTTCCGGCCCCCTGTCGGAACCTCTATACTGGGGGCCATTGGTTGACGAGAACTGCGACCACCCCCGCCTGCTTCGATGGTAAAGGGAGCAGGCCGGCGAACTCCCAGTGAAAGGTGAAATGAGTCCATGAAGAAAAGTACCGAGCAAGACCTCGTCCGCCAGGTGCTGCAGCTGTTGAAATTGCGCGGCGTTCTCTGCTGGCGGCAGAACCAAGGCGCCGCTCGCTACCGCTCGGAAAGTGGCCGGTCGCGGTTCGTCCGCTTCAGCAGCATGCCGGGAATCGCGGACGTCCTCGCTGTGCTCCCGGGGGGCCGTTTCCTGGCCTGCGAAGTGAAGATCGGCCGCAATCAGACGACACCCGAACAGGCCGCTTTCCTCGCCGCCGTGCGGTCCGCCGGCGGGGTCGCCGCCGTGATCCGGGACGTTCGCGAGTTGGATGCATTGCTTGCCCAACTGCACCAGGATCGCGCAGGGCACGCGCTGACGGCAGAGATTGACTCAGGAGTCACCGAGGACTGTTCGACGGCGCCGTGAGCGGCGTGGGCGATTTGAACCCTGATCGTAGACGGAGTGGCAGACCCGTGGCAGAGATTGACAGTGAATCCGACCAGCCGAGCGGCAAGAAAAGGGGTGACCTCGCCCTCCTCTTGGCCCTCGCCCAGGGCCTGTCCGTGCCCAAGGCCGCGGCCAAGGCAGGACTATCGGAGCGCACCGCCTACCGTCGGCTGCAGGATCCGGACTTCAAGGCCCGCGTGACCCGCGCCCGTGCGGAGATGGTGGAGCGTGCCCTCGGGCAGTTGAGCGCCGGCACCGCCGAAGCGGCGTTCGTACTGCGCAAACTCCTTCGCGGCGCCGACGACAGAGTGAAGCTCGGCGCCGCCAAGGCGATCCTCGACAGCCAACTCAAGCTCCGCAACGAAATCGACCTCGCGGAGCGCGTTGCCACCCTCGAAGAGTTACTGAAGGCCAAACGGGGAAAATCATGAGTGCATCGTTGGAGCGCTGGGTCATGAGGTTGGAACAAGCAGCGCTCGCCGACGCCCCGGACGAGCTGCACCCCGCGGAGGGGGCTCACAGCGACAGACCTCTAGCAATTATCCACGGAAGAGCGCCGACGGATGGAGCGGGCGGCACTACTGTTCCCGCTCATGACCTCGGTGGTGGCTGCCAATCTCGGCAGAGCCTACGACGAACTGTGCCTCCAGCCCCCGCCGGGCGAGAGCGGCTGCAGGCGGAATGTCTCGGGCGGCATTGGTGTGAGGTATCGTCATGGTCAGTCTGAAACGCAAGGTGGAGCAACTGGAGGCTGCGACAGGGGGGAATCGTCCCGTCGAGGATCGTTGCCCGCAGTGCCGCGGGACCGACCTCACCGAACCTGGCGAGGAAGAGTTATGTACCGTCGAGGACTGGACCCAGCAGGAAGTGGCACAGGTTTGCCATGAACTCATCCACCGTGCCCGTATCGACTGGTGCCGAACATGCAAACGGCTCGTCGCTGTGGGCGAGCCTGACCCCAGCTGGCGAGCTGGGTTCGAGAACGGCCAGGAGAATGCGGGGTTGGCTCGACACATTGCGGATGTCTCTTTCCTGCGCGCCGTCTACCGCTCACACCTGCCGTGGGCGCGGGACAAGAGTTGCGCTCCTGAACAATAGATCGGAGGTGTCCAGAGATGAACCTTGCAAATCGCATTGCGAAACTTGAGGCGAGCGCCGCGCCCCGCAGTGAAGTGATCGTCGCGCTCTGGCTCGATACCGGGCGAGGCGACTTCGTCCACCGCGGCTACTTCGGCAGGCCGGAGCCCTGCGCCAACGTCGAGGCCGTGCTGGCCGAGGCTGCTGGCCAGGGCTTCGCCCCGAAAATCTACCTCGGCTTGGACCCGGACGATCTGTAACAACCATTTCAGACTCCGGGATGGTGGGCTGGTCAATCAACGGCGGCGTTCGCCCACAAGAGAGGGACGATGATACAGCAGTACGAGGAACGACGGCGTTGTTTCCTACTTCAAGCCCTCGACGACGCCAAGCAATGGCGCCGAGCCCCGGACAAGTGGGTTGGCAAGAAGCTGCACGGCCGTTGTCCTCAGCCACGGCAACCCTCCCCAAGAATTAATAACAGGTGCGCTGCGGATCCTGCGCAGAAGGACCGGCACCCGGGTCTCCTGGTCGCCGTCCTCGTCAGGGACGGCGCAGCCAATAAGCGGTTCCTTCGCTCTCACCAAGGGTTGTAGAATCAGCGATGATCAAGCCGCTGGCGTCGATGGCCACACGATAGATCTCCTCCGTGTGGTAATGGGCGTGGATCTCTGCGTCGGCGCCCAGTTTGCTGTGGCGCCCGCGGTTGAAGCGATCCAGTAGCAGGTGCCCGCCGGAGCGGAGGTGCGTCGCAAAACGCTGGAGCAATGCCGCCAGTTCCTCGGGAGTCAACCAAGGAGCCAGACCGATGCAGTTGATTACCGACAGCGGCCCGGCCTCGGTGCGTAGCCAGGACCAGGTGTGGTCGAGCAAGGCGTTCGCCTGCACCAGCAGGATCGGCACGCCGGCCGTGTCGGTTCGGCGCCGCGTCTCGGCGAGGACGCGACCCTCGTAATCGAGATCCAGCCCGTAGAACTCCACGCGCCGCCGCAGCGCCGGGCTGAGGCCCGCGTACACTGTGCAGAGATCGCGGGCCAGACCGCAGGGGACGCTCAGCACACGGACCGTCGCGCCAGCGGTCAACTCGGCCTGGAGGATCGCCCTCAGGTGGCGCGTCACGAAGGCGAAGCGGTCGCGTACCGCCCGATGCACCGGCAGGTCCAGTACGTAGCGATCCAGCCGTCGTCCCAGCCACCCCAGGCCGGCGGGGGTGTTGGCGTAGATCCGATCAATGGCGAAGGCGCTGTATTTCTCGCGAGCCAGTAGCCGGCCCGTTTCACTCAGTAGCAACAGGGCATAGTGCCACCGTCCTGTTAGTAGCCAGGAGCGCAGCAAGCGGCCTACGCCCAGCCGGGCGCGGGCGCGATGTTTCGCCCAGTGCGAGCGTGGTGCGCTTTCGAGACGAATGATGGGCTCGGGTTCTCGGAGTGCGAGCATCGTTGTTCCCTCGGGAGCGTATGGCGGATGCGGACGGATCAGAATCTCCGGTTGAAGCCGGGTCGAAGGATGGCGAGCCGGAGCAGCACGGGATAGATGAACAACTGGACCGCGACGCTGACGAGCAGGAGCCAGGAGAGCAGCCGCGGCGCCTCTCGCAGCCAGAGCAGCACCGGGACTGCGGCCAGGGCGACCAGGTAGTTCGTGATGCTCTGCCACCCCGGCTGCCAGTGGGTTGTCACCAGACTCGTGATCGGGAAACGCACCGGCGCCAGCACCAGCGCGATGAGAACCAGCGCATACACCGTGCTGGCGACGGGGCCAACATCGAGGAAATAGCACAAGAAGATCGAGAAGAACACCGGCGGGGCGCCGTCAGAGTAGCCGAGCCGCAACACACTGGCCTTCA
>DASPXY010000517.1:0-2563 GCA_035637055.1 Gemmataceae bacterium
CACGCCGCCGCCCGCCAGCATCAGCGCCAGTCCGGGCAACAGTCGGTGAAGACGAGGGAGATTCATAAGTGCATTCCGCTTTCCATGCGTACGGCCGCCCGGAGGCTAGCCGCGCTCGCAGTGATTGGAATGCAAATCTTCCCCACCCTTGAACCAGTCTCGCGAAGGGAGCGCCGGACTTTCCATGAATCTCGACCCGGGGATTTGGGGCGGACGGGGATTTGACTTCTGTTCTCAATCCCGGTCCGCCCCAGATCCCCTGGCCTTCCATGAGCCGCATTCGCAGCCGTCCCGGCTGCGAGTTCGAACGGCGTTTCGCCACCATCAATCAAACGCGAACCCGAAGGTGTCCTTGTCGGCGGTGACGTGGACGCGGTTGACCGCCGCCCCAGTCATCAGCCGGGTGAGAAACTCGCGGCCGATCTCAGGCAGCAGGGTGTTGGTGATCATCGCATCCACCATGCGGGCCCCGCGCTCCAACTCGGTGCAACGCCTGGCGATCAGTTCCGGCACACTCGCATCGTAGGTGAACGGGACCTTGTGATTCGCCTTCACCCGCTTCTCCAGGCGGGAGAGGTTGAGCTTGATGATGATGTTGAGCATCTCCTTGCTGATCGGAAAAAACGGCACCACGACCAGGCGGTTGAGCAGGGCGTCGGGGAAGACCTTGGTCAACGGACCACGCATCGCCTTCTCCATCCCTTCGGCCGTCGGCATCAGCTCGGGGTCCTTGCACATGTTGATGATCACGTCCTGCGCCGCGTTGCTGGTGAGGATGATGATCGTGTTCTTGAAGTCGATGGAGCGGCCCTCGCCGTCCTCCATCCAGCCCTTGTCGAAGACCTGGAAAAAAATCTCATGCACGTCGGGGTGGGCCTTCTCAACCTCGTCGAGCAGCACCACACTGTAGGGACGCCGCCGCACCGCCTCGGTGAGCACGCCGCCTTCGCCGTAACCGACGTAGCCGGGCGGCGACCCTTTGAGCGTGCTCACGGTGTGGGCTTCCTGGAACTCGCTCATGTTGATCGTGATGATGTTCTGCTCCCCACCGTAGAGCGCCTCGGCAAGGGTCAGCGCGGTCTCCGTCTTGCCGGTGCCGCTCGGACCGACCAGCATGAACACACCGACGGGCCGGTTCGGATTGTCGAGCCGGGCCCGGCTGGTCTGGATGCGCCGGGTGATCATTTCGAGCGCGTGCCGCTGGCCGATGACGCGTTTCTCCAAATGGTCGGCCAGGTTGAGAACCTGTTCGATTTCGTTCTTCACCATCCGGCCCACGGGGATGCCGGTCCAATCCGCGACCACGCTGCCAATGGCGCCCTGATCGACGCTCGGGAAGATGAGCGGTGACTCGCCCTGGAACTCGGCGAGCTTCGCCTGCAGGCCTTGCAATTCCGTGAGCAACGCGTCGCGCTGTTCGGTGGTCAGCGCGTCCTTGGGATCGGCCGTCAGGCCCGGTTTCAACTCGTTCGGCTTGGCCTCGATGGTGGAGCCGGCGGCGCGCAGCTTGGCGCGGATCTCGAGAATCTTGTTCACCAGCACCTTCTCCTCGCCCCAATGCTTTTCCAAATCGACGAGGGTGGCGCGTTCGCCGGCCAGCTTGTCGTTAATCTCGGCCAGGCGAACCTTGTGCTCCATGCCGACGGCGGATTCGCGGGTGAGAATGCCCAACTCCGTTTCGAGGGCCTGGATGCGGCGGCGGCAGTCGTCCACCTCGGCCGGCACTGCGTGCTGGCTCACCGCGACGCGCGCGCAGGCGGTGTCGATGAGGCTGACGGATTTGTCCGGCAACTGGCGCGCGGGAATGTAGCGATGCGAGAGGCGGACCGCCGCTTCGATGGCCTCGTCCAGGATCTGCACCTTGTGATGCTTCTCCAGGGGCGCCACGATGCCGCGCATCATCAGGATGGCCTTCTCCTCGGACGGCTCGTCAATCTTGACGGTCTGGAAGCGGCGGGTCAGCGCGGGATCCTTCTCGATGTGTTTCTTGTATTCGTCCCACGTCGTGGCGGCGATGGTCCGGAGCGTGCCGCGGGCCAGCGCCGGCTTGAGCAGGTTGGCCGCGTCGCCGGTGCCGGCGGCGCCACCCGCGCCGATGAGGGTGTGGACCTCGTCGATGAAGAGAATGATCGGCTTGGGCGACTGCTGGACCTCATCGATCACCGAACGCAGGCGCTGCTCGAACTCGCCCTTCATGCTCGCACCCGCCTGCAGCAGGCCGATGTCGAGCGTGCGCAGGGTGACATCCTTGATCGCCGGCGGCACATCGCCGGCCACGATGCGCAGCGCGAATCCCTCGACGACGGCGGTCTTGCCCACGCCCGCCTCGCCCGTGAGGATCGGGTTGTTCTGCCGCCGGCGCATGAGGATGTCCACGACCTGACGGATTTCCTCGTCGCGCCCGACGATGGGATCGATTTCCCCTTTGCGCGCCTTCTCGGTGAGATCGACGGAGAACCGTTGCAGCGCCTCCTGCTTGCCCATGGCCGCCGGAGCGATGGCCCCGCTGGTTTCGCCCGGGGCGGCCCCGGCGCTGAGCCCCGAGCCATCGCTGGCGCGCATG
>DASPXY010000518.1:0-5618 GCA_035637055.1 Gemmataceae bacterium
TCTCCTCGACTGCTCGACTGGATAAACGGGGGCTATTGCTCATCTGGGACGCCCGCGCCTGGTACGCCGGCGGCGCCAAACCGACCCCGGAGAAGGAGAAGGCCGCTCGCAAGCAGGCTTCAGGCGTGGCGCGCATCGACCCGCAGTCCGGCAAGGTCGAGTTCCTGGAGGGCGCCAGCTTGCCGCCGGGACTCGCGCTGGTCGTGCCGCCGGAGGTGCGTCAGGTCAAGTTGGGCGAGCGCGTCTACTCCTTCGTCGATCGACTAGCAGGCGATCCGAAAAATCCGCTTCAGAAGCGGCGCACCCTCCAGGCCGCCGACGCTGACGGCAAGGTACTCTGGTATCACGAAATCGCGGCGCCCGTGTACCTGCCGCCGCGCAGGTGAGCCTGCCATATTGTCCCCTTTTTCACTCCCAGGAGGATCGATTCCATGTTGCGCTGGTGCCTCGCTCTGTTCGCCTGCGCTCTCAGCACCATCGCCGCCGCGGACGACACCCCAGTCCCTCTCAAGAAGGGCGATCAGATCCTGTTCCTGGGTGACTCGATCACCGCGGGCGGTGTCGGCAAGAAGGGCTACATCACCTTGATCAAGCAGAACCTTGACAAAAAGCACAAGGATCTGAACCTCAAGGTGCTCGGCGCCGGCATCAGCGGCAACAAGGTGCCCGACCTGCAGCGCCGCGTCGAGCGCGATGTCCTCAGCAAGAAGCCGACCATCGTGTTCATCTACATCGGCATCAACGACGTCTGGCACGGCGAGCGCGACCCCGCTCGCGGCACTCCGAAGGATAAGTTCGAGGCGGGCCTCAAGGAAGTGATCGGCAAAATCAAGGACGGCGGCGCACGCGTCATCCTGTGTACGCCGAGCGTCATCGGCGAGAAGAAGGACGCCGGCAACAAACTCGACGCCAGGCTCGACGAGTACGCCGACATCAGCCGCAAGGTGGCGCGCGAAATGAAGGTGCAGCTCTGCGACCTGCGCAAGGCGTTCGTCGATTACCTCAAGCAGCACAACCCGGAGAACCGGGACAGCGGCATTTTAACGGGCGATCGCGTCCATCTGAACGAGGCCGGTAATCGCCTGGTCGCCGAGACGATGCTCAAGTCGCTCGGGGAATAGCGATTGTTGGAGTCCCGGCTTTAGCCGGTCTGGGCGTCTTCGCACCGGCTCAAGCCGGGACTCCAACGCGAAGCCTCTATTCCTTCACACGGATATTCTTGATCTGGATAGCGCCGAACTCCGCACGGAGCATGAACGGCGTCGCCTTCGCACCAGCCTTGGAGGTGCGGACCGTCGCGCCGTTGATCTTGTGCTCGATCTTGTCTCCTTTGACAACGATCTCCATTGTGTACCATTCGCCTTCCTTGACGGTCTTGTTCTCCTTGTTGCCCGGCACGATGTCGAACTTGGTGCCGCGCAGGAAGAGGTCGTTGTTGCATTTGGGACCGGGATTGAACTCGAACTTGATGTGAACGTCCTTGCCGAATTCCCTGACGGTCTCAATGTAGCGGTCGCCCTTGACAGCGGGGTCGTAGACGAGTTTGCCGTCAACGACCTTGAAGCGTCCGTTGTAGGCTTCCGTCTTGCCGTCGAGCGCGTCTTTTTTCCCCTTGGCCTCGCGCCAACCGTCGAGGTTCTTGCCGTTGAAAAGCAGAGTGAAGCCGGGCTCCAACTTGAAATCCCCGCCGGCGCGGCTGTGGGAGAACACCAGCAGTAGAGTCATGGCTGCGAAAAGAAACGCGGAGCATCGACGCATGGGAGCACCTCGCAGGAGCAAGACGGCGGGTTTCGGGAACACACGTGGGCAAACGCTGGCAGGCCGCATCCGGGCAACGTGTCCAGGCTCTCACGCCGCCAGGGCGCCGTCAAGGAGAATCCCTGGGAGCGCGGGCGTCTCGCCCGCATCAGCATCCTCTGCAATGCGGGCGAGACGCCCGCGCTCCGCGGTTTCAACGGAGCGAGAAGATCACAGCAGCCCGGCGAGGGCACCCAGGAATTTCCGGGCGGTGACGGTGTTGTCGAAGTGTTCCCGGTAGCGCTGTCGGCCGGCCCGGGCCAGGGCGGTCCGCGCGGCCTCGTCGGAGATGACAGCTCGAATGGACTCGGCCAGGAGGTCCGCGTCTGCCTCTTCCCAAACCAGGCCCGCGCCCCCCACCGTATCCGGAACGGCGGTTTTGCCGAGGGCGATGACCGGCACGCCGAGAGCCATCGCCTCGACCAATGGGACGCAGAACCCCTCGTGCTCGCTGGTGATCACGAAGGCGCTCGCAGCTTGATAGTACGCTTTCAGGACGGCGTCTGACACGCCCCCCGTGAAGGTCACAGCGCTGCTGATTCCGAGGTCCGCGGCGCGGCCGCGCAGCGCATCCGTGTAGGGCGCCAGCCGTTCGTCTTCCTTGCCGACTATCATTAACTGGCTGTCAGAGTCGTAACGCTGCCGATAGCGCGCGAAGGCGTCCAGCAAGGTGCCGTGGCCCTTGTTGGGCACGACGCGGCCGACGACCAGGAGCCTTGTTTGCCCAACGCGGCAGCGTTCGGCCGTGACGTTGGGGGGGAGAGCGAGCATGCGGTCGATGTTATGGAATGGGGGCACGACAGCGGCCGCACTGCGGGTAGCTCCTTCGGCGAGCAGTTCACCGAGGTTATAGGCGGAGTCCGCCAGGTAGCGGTCGCAGCCGGCGCGGGCGAAGGCGGCAAGCTGTCGCCGGCCCAGGCGACAGGAAACGACGTAATCCTGATGAATGCCCTCGAAAAACTCCGCGGGTGTGACGTTGTGATACTTCAGTACCCGCCGGCAGCGCACCGCCGCGAGCGCCTGTCCGCCATCCTGCCAGCCTGTCGAGTGGTGGTAGATCAGCACGTCGCGGCCGTCGCGGAGGAAACGACGGACGGCGTTGAGCGGCTGGACCGGCGAGTCCCGCAGTTCCGAGTGCGAGGCAAAAACGGCAACGTGGTGGCCCTGCTTCGCGAGGACGTCGTGCATCCCGCGCACGTCATTACTGACGGCGTCCGCCTCGGTGAAGCAGGGAACCAGGAGGGCAACACGAGCCATGACTCAAAATCCGCAACTCGAAATCCGCGCCGCTCATTCCTCCTTAATTATCGCCCACATCACGCCGCCTTCTTCGCAGAATCACTGGGCAGATGTTTGGGTTCAAGTTGCCATCGCCGGAGTTCTTCCCGCGAATTATCCTCAAGCCGGCGCAGGGCCTCCGCGAGGTTGCGCAGGGAGTTGAGCACGGCGTTGTTGTATTCCCGCTGGCGGTTGGTGAGGAAGCGAGCGAAGTAGAGCACGCAACGGGCGAAGAGCCGGCCAAGCAGCCGGAATGGTCCGCGAAAGCGGGGTAGATCGGGTACACCACTCCCGATGTCGGCGTACTTTTCCACCTGGCGCAGTCCAGCCGCGAGGAGGTGCCAATCGACCGGCCGCGCGACACGGGTTGGTTCCCCGCGCCGTCTGGCGACGGCCTCCCGGATACAGGCTTTGAGTGCTGCGATTGTCCGAAGGTCGCAGCTTACCTCATCGCTCGGCGGCGCGCTCGATGGATTTGGTGCGGCGGACTCTTTGTCATCCATGCCTCGTCCCCGTGAACCGTGGATTGTGGAGACAGAAGAGCGTCTTTGTCTTCACGGTCCCCGGTCACTTCTGAAAGCAAGCAACTTGTGCCTCAGTCCGTTTCTGGCGGCTCAAGGCGGCGAGGTCGGCCTCGACCATGCTCTCGACGAGGTCGCGGAAACTGACCTCGGGCCGCCAGCCAAGACGTTGTCGCGCCTTCGCTGGGTCGGCGACGAGTTGGAACACCTCAGCGGGGCGGTAGAATTGGGGATCGACGACGACGTGGTCGTGCCAGTCGAGGCCGACATGGTCGAAGGCAATGCGCACAAACTCCTCGACCGAGTGGGTCTCGCCGGTGCCGATGACGTAGTCCTCGGCCGTCTCTTGCTGGAGCATCAGCCACATGGCGCGGACGTAATCGCCCGCATAGCCCCAATCGCGCTTGGCTTGCAGATTGCCCAGGCGCAGCTCCTTCGCCAAGCCGAGTTTGATCCTCGCCACCGCGTGCGTGATCTTCCGCGTCACGAACTCCAGGCCCCGCCGGGGGCTCTCATGGTTAAAGAGGATGCCCGAGCAGGCAAACAGGCCGTACGCCTCGCGGTAGGCGGTCGTGATGTAGTGGGCGGAAGCCTTGGTGGCTCCGTAGGGACTGCGGGGGTGAAAGGGGGTGGTCTCGCGTTGGGGGGACTCGGCCGTGTTACCAAACATTTCGCTGCTGCCGGCCTGGAAGAAGCGGGCGCTGGGGCAACCCTGGCGGATGGCGTCGAGCAAGCGCGTGACGCTGAGAGTGCTGAACTCAATGGCCTGGGCAGGTTGGTCCCAACAGGCAGGGACGAAGGTCGTGGCAGCGAGGTTGTAGACTTCATCCAGGTGCAAGCGCCGCAACAGTTCGAGCAGCGCCGCCTGATCGAGGAGGTCGACCGGGATGAGTTCGACCTGGTCGCGTACGGGGTCGAGGCGCGGCGCTCTGTCCTTGCGTTCCGGTCGGACGAGGCCAGCGACACGGTAGCCTTTGCCGACAAGGAGTTCGGCCAAATAACTGCCATCCTGCCCGGTGATGCCGGTCACGAGCGCGGTCTTTGCTTTCATGGCGGCCCTCTCTTCAGTTTCGGGCGGCTCGCCCAGCGGCGTACCGCACGGCTCCCCGCCCTTTGAGAGCCTTTCGGGCGGCTCGCCCAGCGGCGTACCGCACGGCTCCCCGCCCTCGGGGGAGATCGACAGTCACACTCCCCCAGTGGGCGGGGGGCGTGAGGAGATGGCTTCCAGGGCTCGGCAGGGTCGTGGGCACGGTTCGGAAGAATGCAGCACGGGTAAGGGGGATCTGATAAAGGGGGCGGCACAAGTAGACGCAGTTTATACCCAAGGATCCTCCCGGCGGTCAAGCTCATCAGTCGCAAGTCAACAAATCGACGGGCAGGAGCCGAAAGCGAGACGTGCTGGAGTATTCCTGAGGCATCACTCGCGAGTCATCCCTGTCGCCTTCTTGACAGCGGCCGACGCGGGCTCCACGGATTTGGCTTGCCCGGGGTCGCGGCGGAAGAAGACCACGGCGATGAGGACAACGAGGGCCACGCCGAGAAACAGACCGACCTTCGCCTCGCTGGGCATGTTCCGGATCTCCCGGTTCTACAAGACAGGAGGAATCTCACGGTCCTTGTTGATTGGAGGAAGTCCATACCCCTCCATTATGTCCGCGGGCCAGAGGGATCGTGAGCCCTTCTGTCTCAATTCGGAGAGAATTGTCGCGGATCCCGATGCAGAAAAGCCACCTGAGGCAACCCTGACCCACCGTGTTTCTTCTGCACAATCGCTGTCGGCGGTGAAGTCGGTTGGGACCAGCAGGACAAACGGCAAAGGGAGCAACGGCCCTCGCCAGAGGCAGGAACGAACCGGCCGAATCCCGAAGCGGCCTGCAGGCCACGTTTGCACTGTCTAATACGGCATGGCCTTGGTCGTTCGTGGTCAACACCAACCCGAAGCGTCAGCGAGGACCGTCCTCGCTGACAGGGCCGTTCGGTGTTTGGTCTTGGCAGGCGATCGGCGATTGGGTAAGTGGGCGA
>DASPXY010000519.1:0-3358 GCA_035637055.1 Gemmataceae bacterium
ATGGCGTACTGGCTGGAGAAGGCAGAGATCGAAGTGAAGGGGCTGGCCTGAAAACCATGGAGCCGCTTTGGGTTGGAAACCCAATGGGCGTCATAAGGCCGCGGTTTGCTTGCTCTGCGTGGACGGCAGTGAGCCCCGGTACAGTGGGTTATGAGCCCCTTCCCGATTTGACACCACAGCCAAAGCGCCACAAACAACGCGTCGTAAATTAGCGCTTTTCACGCAAGTGACTTTGGCCCTCTTTGGCGCTCGTTGGGAGCAACTTCCTGGGTAATTCCTGGGTGAAGTCTGGGTGATCGACCCAACCGCCCGCGGCCGAGCGTTCATGCTGACGCTGAACCGTCGCAGCGAGCGAGGCCACCAGGAACCAGTGGCGGTCCATGCCGGGATCGTGGGGACGTGGCAGCCCCGGGGTCACGACACATCCGCCGCCCCGTTCAACCCACGGCGGGTCAGTCCGGCTCGCTGAAGCGACGATTGCCCAGGGCTCGGCGGTGCGGCAGGGGACCTCGAGGAAGGCCTCAAGATTGCTCATCGATCACGCGTGCCAGCTATTTCTGGCGCGGATCATCTGCAGGATTGATAAGAGTGACGCCACCCGGGCCGACGAATTGAACTTGTACAATCGTTTCCTCATCAGCGGTCCAGGTATGGTGAGGGTGGTTTGCCGGCAGCACAAAGAGGGAGCCCGTCCTCATCAGCGGACCTTTTGTCGTTCCGCCTAGCTCAGATTTATCGGCGAAAGTGTTCCCGTAGCTCCCGGTCAACACGGTCACAATCTCCGCATAGGGGTGGGTGTGCGGCGGAACTCGATAGTTGGGCGGAAACTTCACCCGCTGGACAATAACCTCAGCCTTCGTCGGATCACCGACCAGAATGGCAGTTTTGGCACCTTTGAAGATCGGGTGGTCG
The DNA here is from genome assembly GCA_035637055.1 of Gemmataceae bacterium. Classification (GTDB taxonomy): domain Bacteria; phylum Planctomycetota; class Planctomycetia; order Gemmatales; family Gemmataceae; genus DASPXY01. The sequence goes on from DASPXY010000519.1 coordinate 913, forward strand.
ATCCATGTAATTTCTTCGACCCTGACAACCTTGTGAGTATCTTGCGCGCCGGCCGAACCCGCAAACGCGACCAACACCGCTATGACAAGAACCTTTTGAGAGCGACGCACCATGGGGTCATCCTTTCCCTTCATTCCCTGTCCTAACGGTCCACGTAACCTCGGGCGGGCGCGGGCCTTGCCGCTTCTGCAAGGTGACGGGACGGACCGGCAGGTTCACGCGGTGGTTAGGTGTCACACCATGCTTGCGCCCAGAACGTGAAGCTCTAATCCCTACTTCAGCTTGTACGTTCCCGTCGCGCGATTGCAGCCCTGGAACGTGCCCGGCTTGATGGTGGGAAATTGTCCCAAGGATTCGGCGGTGGCAGTCCGGACCATGCCTTCATACTTGCCGGTACCGGCGAGCGTCTCCTGCACGGTCTTGGGCCCTTCGACGCTGTTCCGAGTCAGATACTTGTCGCCGTCCTTGTCGATGGCTTCGCACAGGTTCATGCCGGTGTTCTTGCCCTCGATCGAGCTAAACATGCCAACGCAGCGGAAGGTGATCATGTCGAAGGCGCCGCCAGGCGGGTTGCTGCGGGTGGTCCCCGTGTTCTCGACGCTCCAGGCATTGTGGGTCTTGGAGAACGCGATGGCGCTACTTACGCCCGACCAGCAGTTCGTAATGTCGTAACTTCCCTGCTTCGGTAGGTCGGCCGCCAGAGCTGCGCCGACACCAACCAGAAGGAGGACTGCAACGCACCATACCGTCACATACGTCTGTTCCATCTTGGCCATTTGGTCCTCCTGCTTCGGCGAGCGTGTTCACTGAACACTCGCAGGCGGGGTGTTGGCCGGCCCGGGGGAGGGGCCGATCACCCCGCTGACCTGGCCCCGCCTGCTCATGGGCGCAACCTCTTGCCGTGTTCTTACACGGGTGGGTGTGTACGTCTCGTGGCGCCGAGCGTGAAAGAAGCGTGACCAGCGCGGGGCGGCCGGCGGCAGGGAAACACGCTATAGTGGACGACCCCCGGACACGGGGAGACCACGATGCCCAGCCTGAGCGTGATGTTGCTTGGTGGTTTCGAAGCGCGGCTTGCCTCGGGCGCGGCCGTGAGCCTGCCGACGAAAAAAGCCCAGGCCCTGCTGGCCTACCTCGGCATTCGACCCGGCCAGAGCCATCCCCGCGACAAGCTCGCGGCTCTCTTGTGGGGCGAGAAGAGCGACGAGCAGGCGCGGGATGGTCTCCGGCACGCTCTCGTCGCGCTACGCAGGGCGCTGGCCAGTGCCCATCCCCCGCCGTTGCGGATCGAAGGTCAGACCCTGGCGCTGGATCCCCTCGGGGTGGAGGTCGACGTGGTGACGTTCGAACAGCAGGTGGCCGAGGGGACTCCCCAGGCGCTGGAGCAGGGGGCCGCGCTGTACCGCGGGGACCTGCTGCTGGGCTTCGCGGTGAACGAGCCGCTGTTCGAGGAGTGGCTCGTCGCCGAGCGGGAGCGGCTGCGGGAGCTGGCGCTGGAGGCCTTGGCACGGCTGCTGGCCGAGCAGAGCAAGGCCGCGGGCACGCAGCACGCCATTCAGACGGCGGTGCGGCTGCTCGGGCTGGATCCCCTGCAGGAGACCGTGCACCGCACGCTTATGCGGCTCTATGCCCGCCAGGGGCGGCGGGGAGCCGCGCTCAAGCAGTACCAGGTGTGCGTCGGCGCGCTGCAGCGGGACCTGGGGGCAAAGCCCGAGGCGGAGACGAGGCACCTCTATCAGGAACTGCTCAGGCGCCCGGCCGAGATGGAGGAGGCTCCGGACGCTCGAGCGGACCATCGCTCTCGCTGCGCGCGGAAGCCCGGGCCGGCTCCACCCGATCTCCCGGCGGCGGAGACGCCCCTGTTCGGGCGGGAGGTGGAACTGGGGCGGCTGCGAGAGCTGCTCGGCGAGGCCGTCCGGGGGCACGGACACGTCTCCACGGTGGGGGGCGAGGCGGGTATCGGCAAGACGCGGCTGATCAGCACCCTGGTGGCCGACGCGCTGTCCCAGGGATGCCGGGTCTTGCTGGGCCGCTGCCACGAGAGCGACTCGATCCTCCCCTTCGGGCCCTGGGTCGACGCCTGCCGCAGCGGCGAGGTCAGCGCCGACGAGGAGATCCTCGGTGCCCTGCATCCCACCCGGCGGGCCGAGTTGACCCGTCTCCTGCCCGAGGCAGGCAGGGCCGGCCTGCCGCCGGCGAGCGACAGTGCCCTGCCTCTGTTCGAGAGCATGGCCGAGCTCGTCGAGCAGGTCGCCGCCCGGCAGCCCCTGGTGCTCGTGCTGGAGGACTTGCACTGGGCTGACGAGATGAGCCTCCGGCTGCTGGCGTTTGTGAGTCGCCGCATTCCGGCGTGGATGGCGCTCGTGGTCACGACCGCACGCGACGAAGAGCTCGCCGACTCCTCGAACGCGCGGCGAACGCTGGAGGCGCTGACGCGCGGGCCCCA
>DASPXY010000520.1:0-2941 GCA_035637055.1 Gemmataceae bacterium
TCGTCGCCGCCCTCGCGGCCGACGCCGCTGCTCTTGACGCCCCCAAAGGGAACACGCAGGTCGCGCAACAGCCAGCAGTTTACCCAGACGGTGCCGGTTTCCAGTTTCTCGGCGACGCGGTGCGCTCGCGCCAGGTCGCGCGTCCACAGCGACGCCGACAGCCCGTAGGGGGTGCTGTTGGCCCGAGCGATCACCTCGTCCTCGCTGCGGAACGGCGTGATGGTCACGACCGGGCCGAAAATCTCCTCCTGATTGGTGCGGCAGTCCGGCGGCAGATCGACAATCACCGTCGGCTCGACGAAGTACCCCTCGCGGCAGCGGCCCCCGACCGTGGCGCGCCGGCCCCCGCAAAGGACGTGGCCGCCCTCCTCGGACGCCAGGTCGAGGTAGGCCGTCACCTTGGCGAGATGGCCTTTCGAGATCAGCGCTCCTTGATCGGTGCCAGGCTCCAGCGGATCGCCGACCTTGAGGCGGCGCGCGGCAACGGTGAAACGCTCGACGAACTCGGGATAGATCGTGTCTTCGACGAAGATGCGCGAGCCGCACAGGCAGATCTGGCCCTGGTTGTCGAAGGCGGAGCGGATGCTGGTCGGGAGGACGCTGTCGAGATCGGCGTCGGCGAAGACGACGTTCGGGTTCTTGCCGCCGAGTTCGAGGGTCAGCTTCTTGAACAGCGGCGCCGCGGTGCGGGCGATTTCGGCGCCGGTGACGGTGCCCCCCGTGAACGAGAGGGTTCGTACCGCGGGATGAGCGACGATGGCGGCACCGACCTGCCCGCCCAGACCGTGGACGATGTTCAGGACGCCCGGCGGCAGGCCCGCCTCCTGGCAAATCTCGGCGAGGAGGTGGGCGGTCATCGGCGTCAGTTCGGACGGCTTGGCGACGGCGGTGTTGCCGGTGGCGAGTGCGGGAGCGACCTTCCAACTCAGCAGGTACAGCGGCAGGTTCCAGGGCGAGATCAGCCCGGCGACGCCGCGCGGCTGGCGCAGGACATAGTTGAGGGCGGCGCTGTCAGTACGATACGTTTCGGAGTGACAATGGAGGATGGCGGTCGCGAAGAAGCGGAAGTTGAGAGCGGCGCGCGGGATATCGACCGAGCGCGCAAACTGCAACGGTTTGCCGGTGTCCACGCTCTCGGCGTGGGCGAAGCGCTCCAGGTTGGCCTCGATGCGGGCGGCGATGTCGAGGAGGATGCGCGACCGTTCGGCGGCGGGCGTGCGCGACCAGGCGGGGAAGGCGGCGCGTGCGGCCTGCACCGCGGCCTCGACGTCGCGGACATCGCTGTCGGCGACGAGCGAGTAGACCTGGCCGGTGGCGGGGTCGTGGTTATCGAGGTAGCGGCCCGACTCCGGCGGGACGTGTTGACCACCAATGAAATTGTTGATTCGCAGCATCGGGTATGCTCCCTCCACGGCGCAACTCACGGGCGTTGCTTCGCCCGGCGCTCGCGCACTTCATTCACGAGTTGTTGGCTCTCCAAACCGGCTGCTTCCCCGCAGATGACCTCAACGGTGCGCCAGTGTTGTTCCGCGAGCGCGAGCCCTCCCGGCAAACGGAGCAGCAGGCGCGCCAGCCGTTCCCCGTCGCGTGCGGGGTCATAAACCCACCGATGGTATGGCAAGGACTCCTCGAACAGGGCCTGCGCCTGCGGGCGAAGCCAGGCGCCAGGCGAGGACGCAGGGGCATCGAGCAGCGGTTCCAGGAGGTCGAGGATCGACCGCTCGTGCGAGGAGAACAACGACCGCTTGGGGGATAGTTCCCAGCCAGGAGGGAAGTCGTCGCGGGAGCGAGTTGTCAGCTCCGCCACGGCGTCGGCGAAGCGACGTTCCTTGATCGCGCGCTCGACGCGGAGGCGCAGTTGCTGCTCGGGCTGAGTGAAGGGCAGGATGGGGATCCAGACAACGACCGACAGAACCGCGAACACGAGCAGGCCGCGCCAGGAGCCACCCGGTTGGACGGGCTCAGGCGGGGCGTTGTTCTTCCACCCACTGCTGCCCGGATGGAGAACGACGGCAGACACCGTGAGCACAGCCCAGATGCCCACACAAACGAATTCAGTTGCACTGGCGAGCAGTCGCTCTTTCTCGTTCTCGTGCCGCACGCCGGCCATGACGGAGCCGACCGATTGCAGGATGGAAAAAGGCGTGATGCAAGTGACGGCCCCGGTGGCGAACAGCATGAGAGTGAAGAACGCGAATCGATGCTTCCAGGCAGTCAGCACCGCAATCACCCGCACCATCAGTGCAACTCGCCAGAGGGCCACGATGGCGAGTGTCGCTACGTTGGCACGGGCGGCATCCAGAGGCGTCAGGAAGCGCTCGAAGGGAACCGCATACAGCCAGGCCAGCGGGGCGGTCATCCAGAAGCAGGCGAGCCAGGGCCAGTAGGGGCGTGCCACGGGCGGCAGGTCAGTGTCCTTGCCTGCAGCCACCCAGCGCACCAGCAGATACAGCAGGAAGGAACCGCTGAGGGAGACGATGAACGGCAAGAGCAACGGCCAAGGTTCGCGCAGCAGGTCGGCGCCGTCGTACTCGCGGGCCAGTGCCGCCGAGAGGACGAACAGCAGGCCGATGCCGAGGGCGCGCCGGTCCGAGGCGATGGTAAGGATCGCCTGGCGATCGCCGATCAGGAAGCGGCAGAGGGTCGCGAGCTGCATCGGCCGGAGTTCCTCCGAAGAACTCTGTCCTTGGGAACGAGCGATTGTCTGCTCATCTTACCATGACCAACGCGCGTCTGTCCTGCGGTTGCAACTCTCTGCGTGCGGTCGCCAAGGAGAGGGGAGCGGAGCAGGGCCACGGCGCGCACCGCGAACGGGAGGGGCATTTTCAGGGGGGTGTACGGGTTTGATATGAGTCGTCATGAAAGGATTTCACCCTCACCGATGAAATGGAAGACCAATATCCTGGCGTCTGGAGGGGGCTCTGAGCGTTTTGGATCTCGG
>DASPXY010000521.1:0-3474 GCA_035637055.1 Gemmataceae bacterium
CTCATGTAGGCAGCCGTACCCAGAATCACGCCGTCCCGTGTGCCGCCGATCGTGATGGTGGGTGATTGCGTCAGATCGGGCCCCGAGGCGTCGGGGCTCACGGCTTTCGCCAGCCCGAGGTCGAGCACCTTCACGACGCCGTCCGGCGTGATCTTGATGTTCGCAGGCTTCAGGTCACGGTGAACGATCCCCTTCTCGTGGGCCGCGTCGAGCGCGTCGGCGATCTGCCGCGCGATGGCGAGTGCCTCGGCAAGCGGAAGGCTCGTGGAGGGCGCGTGAGCCAGTCGCTCCGCGAGCGTCTCGCCATCCACGAGCTCGAGAATCAGGAACCGGACAGCCGCCTCGCCTGAGCCTGCCGAAGGGGCCGCCTCTTCGAGGCCGTAGATCGCGCAGATGTTGGGATGATTCAGTGTCGCGAGCATCCGCGCCTCGCGCTCGAAGCGCGCCCGCCGGTCCGGGTCGGCCGTGAACGCGGGGGGCAGGACTTTGATCGCGACCTCGCGGCCGAGCGTGTCGTCGTGGGCACGGTACACCTCGCCCATGCCGCCAACGCCGAGCAACGATCGGATCGCATAAGACCCGAGGCGCCGGCCGACAAGTGTGCGATTGGCGTGATCCAGGACGGCCCACTCCGCGACCGCGGCCGCCGGTGCATTCATGAACGCCGAGGCATGAGGTTCCTCGGCAAGCAGCGACTCGACCTCACGCCGCAGAACATCATCGCCCACACAGGCAGCCGCCAGAAACGCCGCACGTTCCCCGGCAGGGCGCGCCAAGGCCTTATGACAGAGATCTTCGATTTGCCGCCAGCGCTCCGGCGTCATCGCGTTTGATGCCTCGCAACTCCCGCAGCAACCACAGCTTCGCCATTTTCCAGTCGCGCTTCACCGTGTCGCGCGACACGTGCAGCGCCTCGGCGGCCTCTTCCAGGCTGAGCCCGCCGAAGAATCGCATCTCCACGACCTCGCTCTTCCGTTGGTCAACCGCCGCGAGTGCCGTCAGCGCATCGTCTAACGCGACCAGATCGTCGCCGGGCTCATTCGACACAACGAGTGCCTCCTCCAGTGAAACCATCGTCGCGCCCCCTCCGCGTTTCAGATAGCCCCGGGAGCGTGCCGCATCAACGAGGATCCGGCGCATCAGCCGCGCGGCCATCGCGAAGAAATGTGCGCGGTTCTGCCACCGAACGTGATCGATTTCGATGAGCCGCAGGTACACCTCGTTGACGAGTGCCGTCGCCTGCAGAGTGTGGCCAGCGCGTTCACCTTTCATGTAATGACTGGCCAGGCGGCGCAACTCCTCATAGACGAGCGGGAGCAGCGCGTCGAGCGCGTCGGGTTCGCCCCGGTTCCAGGCCAAGAGCAGCGCCGTCGGAGTCGCGCCGGAATCAGGAATGCCCGCGATTTTATGCCGCTTTGGAGGTCCATGTCCCTTTTTTCCGTCGTTCCCGCCTTCCAGAGTGAGGGGCACCGACATGTTAGGAGTAACCCTGTTACCCCTTTCTGCCGCAGTTCCCGCCTTTTTAGAGAGAAGGGGAACAAGAATGACCAACAGAATGCAAACGGCGATTGTGCTCCTGGTGCTCGCCCAAGGACTGGCCGGCTGCGACAGCTCCCGATCTTCGATACCGTCGGCGCCGACACCAATGGCGCCATTGCCAGCAACGCCAGCGTCGAGCAACCTGATGGTATTCACTGACACGGCTTCGGGGCTTTCCACGTCAGACGTGCACGACGCCCAAGACCAGATGGTGCAGTTCAACAGGGCTGGCGAGCTCATTTGGACAGCCGGCGGCTCGCGCTTTCCTGGATGGGGCGGCGATTACGCTTACTTAAAGGGCCCAGAGAAACTCTGTGATTGCTGGTTCGAAGTCCGATTCGGGGCCAAGGACGGCCAGAGACTGGCCTACCTGATCGCCGACGATGGCAAGGCCCCGGGGACGATCGTCGACCTCGAGGTTGTCGACGGTACCCTGGTACTGACGCAAAGCCATTTGTATCCGCCCGGAACCTCCACGCTGTCTGGCGTCGTCACCGAAGCGACGCCGACGGGACCGATGCCCCTCGCCGGCGCCTTGCTGCACTGGTATGTCTCAGACTTTTGGCGTGAAGCGACGACTGACCGGAATGGGTTCTATACGATTCCGGGAGTCTATGACCAATCCTCTGTCCTTGACGTTAGTCTCGAAGGCTACCAAACGCTGAGGACAGCGGTGACGATCAGAGGTGACACGCGATTTGATATCCAACTTCAGTGCTGTCCAAATTAGCCGTGAACCGAGTTGAGCGCGCCACGTTTTCGGCGGCAATATCGCTGTCTGGACTCATCACGCACGCGACACCTCCGAGGATGCTGTCCGAATTATCCGAAGGTCAGCGCGCCTTGGACCGGGTCGGCGAGCGGCGGCGGTCCGGCAAAACGGCGCATCGAGCCACGCCCACAGATCGCGGTACACCAACAGGTTCATGCGGAGCAGCGCCACGAGATTCGAGAGCGACCAGCCGAAGCAGGCCTTCAGCTGCAAGTATTTCAGGACCCGCGGCGCAATCAGCGCCGTCCAGATTTGAATCTGCAACGCGTTGGCGGAGGTCCCGACGAACGTCTTGACCCGCAGATTTTGTTTCAACGATTTGAAAAACAGTTCGATCTGCCACCGGTCCTTGTAAATCCGCGCCACAGTGGACGCGCCGAGCGTCAGGTGATTGGTCAGGAACTCCAGGCGCTGCCCGTCGGGCGTGCGGACGACAACGCGCCGGAGCCGATCCGAATATTTCCGCCGCGTCACCGGCCCTCGGAATCGAATCCGCTGATCGCATACGATGCCGCGGTGTTGCGGCGGCACTCGGCGCTCGACGACGGTGTAGTCGGCAGTCCGCTTCAGGCGTGTCACAAAGAACACCTGGGCAGCGGTCAGCTCCGCGAACCAGGCGAAGTCGATATATCCCTTGTCGACGACCAGGATGGTCCCCGGCAGAAAGCGCTGCTCCCGCGCCAGCGGCCCCTCGCGGTGCTTGCCGTCGGTGATGACCAGGAAGGTCGGCAGGTACCCGTCGTGATCGGTGGACGTGCGGCTGTCGTGAGGGGGGAGGGCTGACGAGGGGCCGAGAACGGGCGTTATGCTAACCGCGCAAACAGCCCTAATATTTCCTATCGTCCCTAATATTTCCTATCGTCTCACGAAAGCAACCGCAGTATCGACGACGTGGTGCGGCCCTCGCCCGCGGCAGGGAATGACCCGAGTCGGAAACTAAATGCTCGCCGCCGGCGGACTTCTGCTGTTCCTCTTGCATGCCCACAGACTCGCGTAAGGCGTGCGGCACTCAATCGACTCAGCGCTTTCCGGCGTCCGTCTGTAACACTCCAGAGTTCTCTTGATCTGCGGCTCATTACTTGCGTTGGATTTGAGCCGGCTCGGCACCTGATAGATCGGACGTGTAACGGATTGTCTGGCAACGGCCAGCACGGGAGGAGTGT
>DASPXY010000522.1:0-3983 GCA_035637055.1 Gemmataceae bacterium
GTCCGCTCGCTCCGGTTGCGGCGGTGGTCTTCAGTCCTGACGGCAAGTTGCTGGCATCGGGAAGTTACGGCCAGGTGACCATCTGGGACATTGCGACCGTGCGGCCCGTCAAGGTGCTGACCAACGTCCTCGGCGCCGTCAACGACCTGCGCTTCAGCCCCGATGGGACGATCCTCGCGGTTGGCGGCGGTCAGCCATCCGCAAAGGGGGATTTACGACTCTATCGCGTCGCCGACTGGAAACTGCTCGAAGTGCTGCGCGGTCACGAGGACGTCGTCTTTTCGGTGGCGTTCCGGCCCGACGGCAAGCAGCTCGCCTCCGCGAGTTTCGACAAGACGGTGCGGCTCTGGGACGTGGCGAGCGGCAAACTGGAGCGCACGCTTGACGACCATTCCGATTTCGTCTACGCGGTCGCCTACAGCCCCGACGGCAAGCGCCTGGCCTCATGCAGCAAGGATCGCACGGTGAAACTGGTCGAGGCAGCCAGCGGCAAAACCCTGTTCACGCTCGGCGGCATGGATCAGGACGTCATGGCGGTCGCCTTCAGCCCGGACGGCAAGCACGTCGTCTCGTCGGGCTTCGAGGCGGGCATTCACTGGTGGAACCCGCAGACCGGCGAGCGCGTCAAGGTACAGAACGGCCACGGCATCGCGGTCCACGAGATTTGTTTCAGCAAGGACGGGCAACTGGCGATCTCCGCCGGAGCCGATCGGACGGTGCGGCTGTGGAACGGCAGTACGGGCGCCCCGGGGAAGGTGCTGGCGGTCGGCTCGATGGTTTACAGTGTGGCGGTAAGCCCTGATCGCAAGTTGATCGCCTCGGGCAGTTTTGACGGCTTGGTGCGGTTGTGGGAGGAGAAGAGTGGTCGCCACCTGCTGACGTTGCTGGCGCTGGCGGCGGAACGCGAGGAGGCGGATTGGCTCGCTCTCACGCCGGAGGGCTACGGGATGGCGAGTCCGGGGCTGACAAAGCTCGGCCGCTGGCGGATGGGCGGGCAGGAGTTGGCGGCGGAACGTGTGTGGCAGACGCTCGCTCAGCCGAACCTGGTCGCCCGCGCCCTGCGCGGCGAGACGGTGCCGACGCCGACGTTCGGAAAATAACGGCGCTTGGAGAACCCCTCCCCCCAACCCCCTCCCCGCAACGGAGAGGGGGAGAAGAAGCGTCTGCTTTGTCTTGCTCCCCCTCTCCGTTTCGGGGCGGGGGTTGGGGGGAGGGGTTCGCCGCTACTCCACAAGCAGGCTTACTTGCGGTCGATGGTTATCACCGCCCGCAGGCCGTCCTTGGTGAAGGTCAGCGCCGCGGTCAGATCGGCGAAGTCGCGCATCAGCCGCGCCGTCGCGCTGTTCGCCGCCGGAGCGCTGCCCTGACGCGGCTCCAGAATCGAGCCGTGAACGCTGCACTTCACCGTCTTGCCATCCTCCGACACGATGTAACGGCCACCGTCGGGACAGCTGCAGCGTGTGCCGTAGACCCGTTCGGCGTGCTCCAGGACACGACGGCTGCGGTCATCCCACGAACCGGTCTTCGCCTGTTCGCCCGGCGGCACCGCGCTGAGGGCGCGAGCGACGCTGGAGAGCGGGCCGAGGTTGTGCTGGCACGCCTGGCGGTTGTTCTCCGCCCAGCTGAGCGTGAAGCCCGGCAGCGCCTGGTCCCAGTTCTGCGGCCGCATCCGCACCATCGCATGAGCCTTCGGTCCACGGTCGCGGTCGGCGGTCAGTTTCGCATCGGCCGCTTCGAGGTCTTCGAGAACGGCGAGTTGGTTGGCGAGATAGAGGCCCTTGCCGATGCGCGCCCAGTGGACGCGGAACTTGGCCGGGCCGAAGCGAATGGTGGCGCTGCGAGCCGTTGTGCCGCCCTTGAGCGCCACCTTGTAGAAGTCCGGCTCGACCGGGAGAGGTCCCGATTCACCGAGATACTGACGCAGGAGCGGCGGCAGCACCTTATCGACTCGGTTCAGGAAGTCATCGACGATCTTTTCATCCTGGACCGTGACGGAGATGTAGCCCGGAGCGGTCAGGCCAGCGACGGGCACGGCAATGGCCATCATGCCGAGGTTGGCCAGGCCCGCCTCGCTCCTGCCGCCATTGTTGAAGGTGCCCATCATCTGGCCGAGGAAGCTCGCCAGGTTCAGGTCGAAGGGCACGTCCTGATCGTAGACGTGCAGACCGACCTGCGTGCCGACGCCCTTGAGCAGGAACCGCGGCGCATGGATGGCCAATTCGCTAAGTCCGCTGGTTTCAGAGATGGCATCGAAAAATATCCCGAACTTCTCCGCTTGAAGCGTCCCGACAAGCAAGCCAACAGGGGCCAAGACCACTGGCTCCTGCAGGGAAGAGGCGAGCAGCGTCCCGGCCAGCGAGGCGACTTCTCCCTCATCCCCAGCAAGGAGTTGGGTGAGTTTGAGGCTAGTGACATTGTCCTCCTTCACCAGCATCTCCTTGAGCCAGCCTTCCCGGTTGAGCCGCACGTTGACGCTGAACAGGTTCCGCTTCGGCACCGGCAGGGTGTCGAGGTGTTCCGGCTCGCCGCCGAGCACCTTCGCCAGCGTCGTGTAGACCGTGCTGTCGATCAGCGGCAGCACGATCGTCTCCAGCCGCAGGCGCTTGCCCGTCACCTGCACGCGGATCGCGATCGGGTCGAAGTAGGTGCGCCAGTATTGCTCGTAATCCTTCAAAAAGGCGTCGTAGAGGTCCGCCTCCTCGCCGGTGATCTGACACACCGGGATCTCGCAGCACGGCGTCAGGAAGTGGGTGGTCCCGTAACGCGAGCAGATGCCGCGGGTGCCGTCAGCACTGAGTTCGTAACCGCGGGCGTACGGAGATGTAAGCGGGGCGTTCAGCTCGCCCTCGTTGAACTTGCCGGGAGAGCAGCCCGCCGCGGCGATCTCGTCGAGCGAGCCGGGGGCCTTGCCGAACTCGGTGCGATACATCTGCGCGGCGTGGCCGATCATGCGCAGGTGGTTGTAGGCCAGCAGACGACGCCGCTCGGTCAGCTTCAACCGCGGGCCGACCATGTGCCGCACAAACGGATCGGACAGGTAGATGAAGCCGTCCTCCTCGCTGGCGCCCTTCGGCATGAGCGTACGGATATATTTGAACTCCGCAGTGTTGCCGAGGCGGCGGACGTTCTTGCCGCCGGCGGTCTTGCCCTGGATCGCTTCGAGGACGCGCTTCAAGGCCACCTTCGAGTTACTGCGGACGTGCAGGCCCGGCTCGGGGTAGCAGGAGTACACGCTCACCGCACGGTCGGGCGTGGCGAGGTGGACGTAATCGACGCCGAGCAGGCGGCCCTTGGTCTTGTGAGCGTCGGCATGGGCCTTCGCGGCGTTGGTGAGGAACTTGTCCATGCGATCCTTGAACAGCTTCTCCTGCTTGTAGCGGAAGAGCAGGGTGACGTCGCTGCCCTCGCGGATGAACAGGTCGCTGCCGGTGATGGCGATGTCCTCGACGACGAGGTCATAGAACGGCCGCAGCAGCGGGTTCGACTCGACGGCGAGTTGCTGCTGGATGCGGTCGCCGACCTTCTGCGAGCGGGCGTCGTGGACCGACTGACTGTAGATGAACGTGCCCCACTGATCGGCGGTGTCCATCAACTCCATGAGCTTTGTCAGTGAATGGAACTCGACAAAGTAGAAATCCGCGGGGACGCAGCAGGACAGGTGCGAGACTGCCGGGTTCTTCTTGCCGAGCATCTTCTTCCACGGGTGGCTCTTGATGGTCGGGCCTTTGAGGGTGGAGATATCGACGATCTCATGGCGGCGGGCTTCGGCGGCCTCCTTCTGCTCGCGCTCGGTCTTGGCGGTGTCCTCTGGTGAATCGGGCGTGAAGATCGGTTGAGGCGCTGTTTCGTTCTCGGCGACAGGGCTGGCAGCAGGAGGTGGTTGCGCGGGGTCTGTCGTGTCTTCCTTCGGCGGGAACCTCCTCCGCGATGACGGCCGTCATGCGGGTGACGGCTGTACCGGGCACCGTCTCGGCTGCCAGGGA
>DASPXY010000523.1:0-3779 GCA_035637055.1 Gemmataceae bacterium
TCTTGAAACTCGGCGTTCTTGAACCGCCCCACGAAGGCGTTCGCCTTGTCGTCCTGGCGAGCAAACGGAACTCCAGGGCGGAGCGAAATCATCTCGCCGACATTGTGAGAGCGCACCTCCTCACGCGGGCCGAACTTCAGCAGAAGAACAGCGAAGACGCCCTGAAGGCTGTGGGCGCTGGGGTTGGACAAGATACCCTCGCGACTCTCTGGAGTGGTGGCAGGTACGGCCGGCAATTGGACCTCCCCCCCCTTCGAGGTGGTCCAAAAGATCTGGCTATACGACCCGGATACCGGCCGACTTGCTGACTCGGAGAAATTGGCAGTGGCGTACACCACGGCCCAAGCCGAGAAGAAAAGGCTCATCGCGCTCGTGCTGATTGATGACCAGATGATAAAAGAGATATACTATACCCTGGCAAGTCAGTTTCATGGTCGCCGAGCGGTGCGCTTCAAGCAATCTCGTCTCATCGCGAGCAGCACCTGCAGGGGTGGGGCGAATCCCACCTGGGTCAACCTCGCCCTCCGACTGGCACAGGCGGCAGGGGCTGTTCCGTGGGATCTCGACGGACTTCGCGGCGTGGATGAGAAGACCGTGGTCGTCGGGATGGACCTTGGCCACGACCACAAAAAAGGGAAGAGCCGGGTTGCCCTGACGCTGATTGATCACCGCGGCCGCCCGGTCGATGGCCTCGTCGTGGACTGCGCGGCGAACGATGAGCGGATACCGGCCGAGATCCTCACTCAGAATTTGCCCCGATTCCTCTTCTGGCAGGACCGGCCCTCACCCACTCAGGTGATCGTGCATCGCGACGGTCGGTATTTCGACGGCGAGATCGACAACCTTCTGGATGGGTTAAGTTCTGTGGAGCGTGTTTCCTTGGTCAGCATCAAGAAGCATCCGGTGACCCGGTTCGTCGCCGAGAAGATTGAGGGGGCCTGCTTGAAGATCGACCCGCAGCGAGCGTTGCTCGTGACCAACGGCCAGGCAAGGAAGACCGGGATGCCTGTCCCGCTTGAGGTCGAACTGAACGAGCCGGGTGACCGGACTCTGGGGGAAATTGTCGCCCAGGTCTTCTGGCTCACGCGAGTCTGTCAGGGAAACGCCTACCATCCCAGCCGCCTGCCCGTTACTACTGGATGGGCAGACACTAAAGCGGCAACTGGGAAGACGCTCCGCTTCAAGGGTTGGGAACCACAGGGGGAGTGATTGAAAGCGGCCGCGCCGCTGCCGCTCAACCTCGACCTGGTGCTGGTCCTGGACACCACCGGCAGCATGGGCGACGAACTGGAGTATTTGAAGAATGAACTCCGCAGTATCGTGGGTGCCGTCAGCAAGCAGTTCCCCAACGTCCAGCAACGGTACAGTCTGGTGTGCTACCGCGACGAGGGCGACGAGTACGTGACGCGCTCCTTCCCGTTCACCGCGTCGCTCACGGAACTCCGCACGAATCTCGCCGCGCAGAAGGCGGCGGGCGGTGGCGACTATCCCGAGGCGATGCACAAGGGATTGGAAGAAGCGGTGAAACTCGACTGGCGCGACGACCACACGGCGCGCGTGCTGTTCCTCATCGCTGATGCGCCGCCGCACGCCGAGCACGCGCTGCGGACGTTCAAGGCGATCGGCACGCTGCGCAAGCAAGGCGTGGCGCTCTACCCCGTGGCGTGCAGCGGCTACGACGATACCTGCGAGTTCGTGATGCGGACCGGGGCGTTGCTGACCGGGTCGGAGTTCCTGTTCCTGACGGACGACTCGGGCGTGGGTGACAAGCATGGCGAGCCGCACATTCCGTACTACCACGTCGAGCGGTTGAACCACCTCAGGGTGCGCATGATTGCGAGCGAACTGGCCGGGCGGCGTCTCGAGGCGAACCGCGAGCAGATCGTCCGCACGGTGGGGCAACCGCTCCAGGTCGGGGCGAACCGCTAGTGGTTCATTGCAGCTCGATTGTGGGATAGAGCCGTTTGAGCTTTACCCGTGCATCGGCCGTGGTGAATTGCCAATCGACCTTCACCACGGCCGCATTTCGTTTTTGCTCCCACGCCGACACTTCCCGGCGTAACGTCTCCTCATCCGGGATGCGACGGTCCAAGCATTGCCGCGCCAGCACGCTCAACTCCATCTCCGCCACGTTCAGCCAGCTGCCATGCTTGGGTGTGTAGTGCCATTCCAACTGCTCCACCAACCGCCGCGCCTCCGCTGGCTCGAACGCTTCGTACAGAGCCGCCGGCGTGTGCGTCGACAGGTTGTCCTGCACCAGGACGATTTTCTCCGCCGGAGGATACCACTCCTCCACCAACCGCCGGATGGCCCGGCGAAGTCCTGGTTGGTCCGACGCTGGGTCCCCTCGACCCGCCGCGTCCCTGCCAGCGGCGCAAACGCCATGAAGAGGTTGGCGGTCCCGTTCCGCTCGTACTCGTAGTCCTCGCGACGCACCGTGCCCGGTCGCACCGGCAACGGCGGCCGCACCGCGCCGATCAATTGCTTGCCGCCCTCGTCGAAACAGACCTGCGGCCGCTTCCGGCCGTCGGGCCGGGCGTAGACTTCCAGCACGTCTTCCATCGCCGCCACGAAGCCGGCGTTGGCCTTGGGTGGCAACACCCACTGCTGCTTCAGCCACGGCTTGATCTCGTTTTTGTTAGCGTGCGGCAGACCGTGGCCGGGTCGATGCTCTGGACCACCTCCAGTTCGACCAGCTTATCGGCTAGCAACTTCATCGTCCAGCGGGCCTGGCCCGCCGGCGGCGGGCTGCAGGCCAGGGCCGCCAACCGTGCTTCTTGTGCCCCGTCGAGCTTGCGGTACTGTCGGCCGGTGGGCCGCTGCCGCTGCACGGCTGCCTCCAGCCCCTGGTGCACGAACTTCTTGCGGATGCGGGCGACGGTCGCCGCGCTGGTGTCGAGGGCCTCGGCGATGCGGTCGTCGGCCCAGCCGTCTCTGTCGGCATCGGCCTTCAGCAAAATGCGGACCCGGGTGATCAGGGCCGCCGACCGCTTCCCGGTGGCCGCGAGCCGTTCCAGTTCGTCGCGCTGCGCGGCGGTCAGCCGGACGATAAACTGATCCTTCAGAGCCAGGCTGATTCTCCTCGCTGGGTAGGGAAGGAGAATCTTATCAAACCCATAAATCAGCTGCAACGGTCCACTAGGGGCCTGTCGCGCTGGACGCGGCGACGGGGCCACCGCCTCGATGGCAACGTCTTCTTCGACGGCTGGGACCGCGAAGGCAGTGCTGCACTTGGGGCAGCGGACCTTGCGGCCAGCGGCATTGTCGGGGGCATTCAGCGTGGTGTGGCACTGCGCGCAGGAGACAGGAATTGGCATGAGGGCATCTCGTCAAGGGAAAGCCGCACCCTGGTCGTTCGGTCGCGAGGATCGAGGCAGAGCAAGGTGGGGCCGAGGATGGACACGGGTGAAGCCAGCAACTTTTCGCGGTTATCATCACTCCCGCTTGCGAGGAATGCAAGGGTAATCGGCGCGGTCGAACACGTTTTCCCCAGGTCTGGTCGTGGGTCGGCACGGTCAAGCCAGGTGGAAGCTCAACAGGCGACACGGAATCTTCCCGTTATAGAGCGGCACCTGCTCGAGCGGCTCCATCCCGAGTTCCGCCGCGAGTGTCGGGTTGCCGGTGAACACGAACGCCCGCCAGCCCCCGCAGCGCTCCCGCAGCACCTCGCCCAGCGTCTGATAGAGACCGCGTAACTCCTTCTCTTCGCCGATGCGCTCGCCATACGGCGGGTTGCAGATGACGACGCCCGGCGGGCCATTCGGCGGCCGGAAGTCGCG
>DASPXY010000524.1:0-4227 GCA_035637055.1 Gemmataceae bacterium
AAACTCGCTCTGCTGGAAGCTCACGGATTCGTGGTGTGGTCCCAGGCAAGGGATGGCTCTGTTGGTATACCCCAATACAAGCGGTATCTGGGCAAAGGCGTCGCCGTTCAGGATGTAATCACGGATATTTCCCCCGTTAATTCTCAAGCTGAAGAACGGGTAGCCTACCCCACTCAGAAGCCTCAAGCCCTTCTCGAACGCATCCTGAAAACTTCAACCAACGAAGGCGACCTGATTCTCGATTGCTTCTGTGGCTCCGGTACGACGGCGGCTGTCGCTGAGAAGCTGAACCGCAGTTGGATTGCCTGCGACCTGGGGCGCTTCGCCATCCACACCACGCGCAAGCGCCTGCTGAACAGCCCGAACGTGCGCCCCTTCATCGTGCAGAACCTCGGCAAGTACGAGCGGCAGTTGTGGCAGACCGGCGAGTTCGCCAAGGACGGCCCCGAGACGCCCGCCCAGGCGGCGAAGCGGCACCGGGCTTATGTGGACTTCATCTTGCAACTCTACCACGCCACGCCCCTCAACGGCCACGCCTGGCTCCACGGCTCGAAGGGCGGCCGCCTGGTGCATGTCGGTGGCGTGGAGGCCCCGGTCAGCGTCGGCGACGTGACCCAGATCGTCGCCGAATTCAAGAAAGCCGTGGGGACCGGCAAGGATGCCCCAACGCGCAACGGCGTGGACGTGCTCGGCTGGGACTTCGCGTTCGAGCTGAACGAGGTCGCCCGCCAGCAGGCCGCCGACGCGAACATCCGCCTCCAGTTCAAGCGCATCCCCCGCGACGTGATGGACAAGCGGGCCGTCGAGCAGGGGGACGTCAAGTTCTTCGAGCTTGCCGCCCTCTCTGTGGAGTCGAGCGCCAAGGGCCAAACCGCCACCCTCAAACTGACGGACTTCATCATCCCGCCCGACGACGTGCCCGAGGAGGTGCGGGTTGCCGTCAAGCACTGGGCGCAGTGGATCGACTACTGGGCCGTGGACTGGGACAGCAAGGGGGACGCCTTCCACAACGAATGGCAGACTTTCCGCACCCGCAAAGACCCGTCACTGACGCTGACCGCCAACCATACCTATCAGCAGCCGGGCGACTACCGTATAGTGGTCAAGGTGATCGACATTCTCGGCAACGACACGACGAAGACGGTGAAGGTCAAGGTGAAGTGAGGAGCCATGAGCAAGGCCAAATCGAAACAGGAGAGCCTGCAAACCCATCTGTCCCGCGTATTGCAAGAACTGCAAGAAGCGTCACAAGGCCGGATGAGCCGTCAAGAGCTAATCAGGAGAATCGAAAAGCACGAGAAAACGGCCGGGCGCCGCTTGCTCCTGTACGTGGCGAATGTCGAGCATCCCGGCAGCGCCCTCTCTTCAGCGGACATTGTGCCGCTGGGCGACGCCCTGGCGTCGCTGGGGCAAGTGGACAACTTGGACCTGCTGCTGCACACGACCGGCGGTTCCGGCGACGCGGCAGAGAAGTTTGTCGAAATGTGCCGCCGTCATTGCCGGGGACAGTTCCGCGTCATCGTGCCGAACATGGCCAAGAGCGCCGGCACTCTCATCGCCCTGGGGGCCGACGCGATCCTCATGGGCTACTGCTCCGAGCTTGGCCCGATCGACCCGCAGATCACGATCGTCGTCGGCAATACGCCCCAGATGATCTCGGCCTGGACGTTCATTCACGCCCGCAACCAACTCCAGGAGAAGGCAGAGCAGGCAATGGCTGCGGGGGTGAACCCGGCCGTTTACCTCCAGCAACTCGCGGGGGTTGACCCCGTGTTCGTGACGCACTGCGAGCAGCTGATGACATTTGCCCAGCAATTGGTGCGCAAATTCGTCTGCGACCGATTCGGGAAGACTGAAGACGTACAGGCGAATGCGGACAAGGTGGTGAGTTTCTTGAGCAACGTCGAGGAGCACATCAGCCACGGGCGCCTCATCCTGGCGCGGGAGCTTCGAGAACACTGCGTGCCCCCGCTGCAAGTCGAGGAGTTGCCGGAGGAGGACGCGCTCTGGCAACTCCTGTGGGAACTCTACGTTCGCTGCGAGGTTTTTCTGAAGATGGGTGAGCCGAAGGCCAAGCTCATCGAGACGGAGGGCATGTCAATGACCGTGAGTTGACTCGCTCACTCGAAAAACGAGGGGTTCAGGCAGCACGTAGGTGTTGCCCCGTGTCTCCCGAACGTCCTTGGCACCCTGAGCCTCCCGCGCCCTCTTCACGCGGCGGACCATCTCCAGCGCCCGTTCGATCTCTTCGGCTAACGGGTGGGGAAGGGGGGCCTCGCGATCCGGCTTCTGCGTCTGGCTCTCGGAAAGGATCATGGGTATGGCCTCCTTATTAGGTCCAGGACGAATCGCAGCACAACGCAAGGGCGGAGTCATTCGTTGGCTCCCTCGGCGGGATAGCAAGATCGGGGACGGACAAGGACATCTCCTGCGGGTATTCGAGATGGCGAGGAGGGGCGACCGGGTCGAGGGGAGCACCCGTGCCAACCTCGGCTGGGAACGAACGAACGTTGCCCAGCGGTGTCAACCGAACCGGAACTGCCCTGATATACCTGATCGTCATGGCTCTTACCTGCATTCGTCCGCTCGGAGAATTCTTCCCCTTATTGACACCCCACGCTTCCGATTGGTTCCGGCCGCTGGACCGACCGGAAGGCGAGATCCAGGGAATTGTAGCATACCGTCTGCCACCCACTTTTCAAGCGGGACAGGCGGACAGTAGCGGCACCAGGAGCGTAAGTTTATACTCCGACATACCTTTGTGGCTGGAGCGGAAGCGTTCGCCATCCACCCCTCACCCGGGAGGACTGCCCGTGGCTCGTAAGAAGACGGCCGACACGGCCACCCCTTTGTTCGACGTGAAGACGGCGACGGCCCCCTGCGTCCCGGCCATCCGCGACAAGGTCCAGCAGTGGCGCGACGCCGGCTACCCCGGCGTGACCGAGACGACCCACACGCTGCTCAACTACTGGTTCCGCACCGATCACCGCCTGCCCAACGGCCGGAAGTTTGCCTACCACTACTCGCAGCAGTACGCCGTCGAGACACTGATCTATCTCTACGAGGTCGCCCAGGTCCGGCGGCAACTCGGGCTCATCGAGACCTACGCCAACCGCCAGGACTTGAAACTCTTGCAGTACGACGACTTCGCGCGCTACTGCGTCAAGATGGCGACCGGCAGCGGCAAGACGAAGGTGATGGTACTTGCCATCGCCTGGCACTATTTCAACGCCGTGGCCGAGGCCCGCGCAGACTACGCCAAAAGCTTCCTCGTGATCGCCCCCAACGTCATTGTCTTCGAGCGCCTGCGGACGGACTTCGGCGGCGGCCGCATCTTCCGACTTGATCCGGTCATCCCCGACGAACTCCGCATCTACTGGGATCTGCAGTGCTACATGCGCGGCGAGGGGGAGCGTGCCGGCTCGCTCGGCGCCCTGTACCTGAGCAACGTGCAGCAACTACACGACCGGCCCGAGGCCGGCGACGACGAGCCGGACGTCATGACCGCCATGCTGGGCAGCAAGCCTCCGGCTCGGGGACTGGAGATCGAAGACTTCGCCCCCCGCATCGTGGCCCGCGGCGGCCCCGTGCTGGTCGTGAACGACGAGGCCCACCACACGCACGACGAAGCGAGCGAGTGGAATCGGTGCATTCGCTCGTTGCACGGCGACGTACCGGGCGGGCTGGCTGCCCAGCTGGACTTCACCGCCACGCCACGGCACACGAAGGGGCAGCTGTTCTCCTGGACGGTCTACGACTACCCGCTCAAACAGGCCATCGTGGACAACATCGTCAAGCGCCCTCTGAAGGGGATCGCGAAGGGCATCACCGAACAGAAGTCCGAGGTCGCCAGCACGCGCTATCAGGCGTACCTGGCCGCGGGCGTGGAGCGCTGGAAAGAGTACCGCGACCAGCTCGCCGCGCTGGGCCGCAAGCCGATCCTGTTCGTGATGATGAACGACACGGCCGAGGCCGACGACGTGGGCGACTGGTTGCAGAGGAAGTACCCGGCCGAGTTCGGCGGCGACCGCCTGCTCATCATCCACACCGACCGCAAGGGCGAGGTGTCGAAGAAAGACCTGGACAAGGCCCGGCTGACCGCCCGCGAGGTGGACGAGAACAAGAGCCCGGTGAACTGCATTGTCAGCGTGGTGATGCTCCGCGAGGGCTGGGACGTGCAGAGTGTGACCGTCATCGTCGGGCTGCGGCCCTACACGGCGTCGGCCA
>DASPXY010000525.1:0-7758 GCA_035637055.1 Gemmataceae bacterium
GGATGAACGGGTTGGCGCTGTTCCGCTCGACCGCCACCACCTGCTCGCCCTCGCTGAGCAGGTCCTCCACCACGCGGAAGCCGACGTTGCCCAGCCCGCAGACGACGATGTGTCCCTTGTCGGGGATGCGGCGCACCTCCAGCGCGCCGCCCAGATGGGCCCGCAACAGATAGTTGGTCAGGATGGCGATGAACGACGCCATCAGCGCCGCGCCGAGCAACCGCAGCACGCCGGCATAGACTTTCTGCCATTCCATCAGATCGCGGCCGTGCATCTCGGCCGCGGTCGCCATCAGGCTGATGGTGCGGTAAAACGCGCCAGCGATGTTGTCATCTGTGCTGAACAGGAAGATGAACGTGCTAATCAAGATCACGCCCAGCAGCACGCCGGTGCAGATGATGACGGCCAGGTCGATCTCGCGGAACGTGCGGGCGATCATGCGGCCCAGTCGTCGGAGTTTGCCCGCCCACAGCAGTTCGGGCAGCGACTCCTGCTCGACCCTCGCCACGAGCGGGGCCAGCACGCGCGGATTGCCGCAGAGCACCAGCCGATCGCCGACCGTCAGTTTCGTGCCGTGGTCCACTTCGCGCAGGAATCGACCAGAATCGCCCGAAACGCGCTTTGCCGGGATGTGAGCGAGCGCCACGGCATCGTACCCGGCGGCCACCTCCGCAATGGTCCGGCCGCGCAGCCCCGAATGCGGATGGACTTCCAACTCGGTAATCTGCTGACGGCGACCGTCTTCCAGGCGGAACGTGCCAAGGGCTTCCCCCGTACGGGCGACGAGCGCCAGCAGCGGCGCCGTCAGGGCCGAGGCGCTCAGGGCGAACATGTTCTTGAGCGCCTTGCCCAGCCGTGCCATCAGGCCCTGGTTGAACATGCGCAACACCACGCGCACGTCGGGATGGAGATGACGCACCGTCAGCGCCGTCGAGATGCTGACCAGGTCGGCACTCGTCAAGATCAGCACGCCGCGCGCCGTCGCCAGGTCGGCCTGACGCAGCACGTCCTCGCGCCGGCAGTCGCCGCGCACCAGACGAGCGCCCTGAAGACGCGGATCGTCCGGTTCGCAGCGGTCGTCGATGACCACCACTTCCGAGCCGGCGGCCCGCAGGTACTCCAGCACCCGGGCGCCCACACGTCCCAGGCCACAGATAATGAAATGTTGCTGCATCGTTCGGTTGCCTTTCTCCTGTCGCCGGGGACAGTCTCAGGGCTTACCGAGTACCAGGTACAGAGTACCGAGTACGGCGTACCGAGTACAGCGAATCGAGGACACAGGGAAGAGCGCGGGCAGCGTTCGCCTGGCTCATTTCTCTGTACTCGGTACGCCGTACTCGGTACTCTGTACTTTGTACGCGGTACGTTCTCACCCTTCTCCTTGCACCTGAGGCCCTCATGCCGCCTACTCTCGATCAGCCCCGACCTCGATCGCGCGCTCGTTGGCTCCTTGTCGCCGCAGTTCTACTCCTGGCCGCGCCCTGGGCCACCTCTCAGGATACCGACGAAAAGCAGCCCGTGCCCGACAGCACTTCCCAGGCAAAGGCCGAGACCATCGTCAAGCGGCTCTACAGCGCCGAGTACCGCAACGCCAAACTCGACGCCGAGGCCGCTCAAAAACTGGCCGCGACACTGCTGCGCGAGAGCAAGGCAACGAAGGACGATCCTGTCCTGCGCTTCGCCGGTCTGGGCCAGGCGCGCGACCTGGCTGCTACTGCGGGCGACGCCTTCACTGCCCTGCAGGCCATCGAGGAACTCGTGCGTCACTACGAGGTCAAGGGCCTGGGAATGAAAAGCGCCGCCCTGACGACTGCCGCCCGCACCGCGGCGAACAAGGAGGCCAATCAGGCCATCGTCGATGCCGCCCTGCACATTGTTGACGAGGCCCTGCTGGAAGACGACTATGACGCGGCGAAAAGGTTGATTGAGGCCGCCGAAACCGCCGGCGCGCGCCTGAAAAACCTCGCGCTGTACGGCCGCATTGACAAGCGCTCCCACGAGATCGAGGACGCGCGCAAGGAGTTCGCCCGCATGAAACCGTTCGCCGACCGGCTGGCGAAAAATCCGGCCGACGCCGAGGCCAATTTCCAGCTGGGCAAATACGCCTGTCTCATCAAGGGCAACTGGGAGCGCGGCGTGCCGCTGCTGGCGAAGGGCAATAACGCTGTCTGGAAAGCGTTCGCCGAGAAGGAACTGACCCGGCCGAAGGAGCCGCGCAAACAGGTCGATCTCGGCGACGAATGCACGCAGCTGGCGGAGACGCAGCAAGGACAGGCGAAACGCAACCTGCAGCGCCGCGCCCTGCACTGGTATCAACGGGCCCTGCCCAAACTGGAGGGCCTGACCCGCGTGCGCATCGAGCGCGAGACACGCGAGCTGGCCAAGCTCTTTCCGACGCCCGAACTGGACCGGGTCGAGATCGTGGCGGAGGTCTACCGCATCAACACGCCGGCCTTTGCCGGCCTGGCCGCGGCGGCGCTGTCACCGGACGGCAAGCAAGCCCTCTCGGGTGGCTTCCAGGACAAGGCCGTCCGTTTGTGGGACGTCCAGACCGGCAAGGAACTGCGCCAGCTCACCGGCCACCTCGGCGGCCTGCAGTGCGTCGCCTTCTCGTCCGACGGCAAATTCGCTGCCTCCGGCTGCTCGAATCTCGAACTGCGACTCTGGGATCTCCAGAGTGGGATGGTGGTACGGCAGTTCTTCGGTCACAACGACTTCCTGCGCGGGGTCTGCTTCTTTCCCGATGGCAAACGTCTGCTGAGCGCCGCGGACGACAGCACTCTGCGCATCT
Source organism: Gemmataceae bacterium (assembly GCA_035637055.1). Lineage (GTDB taxonomy): Bacteria > Planctomycetota > Planctomycetia > Gemmatales > Gemmataceae > DASPXY01. The sequence continues at coordinate 2,792 of DASPXY010000525.1, forward strand.
GGGACGTCAACAGCGGCCTGGAACTGAAGCGATTGATGGGCCATCTTGGCTACATCAACAGCCTGGCGATGAACAAGGATGGCACGCGCGCCATCACCGCCGGCCAGGACGGCACGGCACGCCTCTGGGATCTGGTCAAGGGGATGGAAATCCAGACCTTCAAACACGCCCCGGTGCCGGCGAAGTCCTCGGCGCAGTCGGTCTGGGGCGCGGCCCTGTCGCCGGACGGCAAACTTGCCGTCACCGCCAGCGTCGATCGGACGGTACGAATCTGGGAAGTGGCCAGCGGAAAAGAACTGCGGCGGTTGCCGCACACAAGCCTGATTTATGCGGTGGCCTTCGCGCCGGACGGTCGCACGATCCTGACCGGCGGCGGCAACCCGCCCGACTTCGGTAAGTTCGATCCCCTCATGAAAAAGGACGGAGGCCCGCCGGCGTCCGTGCCAGGGGACTATGCGATGCGCGTCTGGGACGTGGAAACGGGCAAGGAACTCCGCCGTCTCGAAGGCCATACCGGCCAGATTCGCACGCTTGGTTTCTCCAGCGACGGGCGGCTGGCCTTCTCGGCTGGCCACGATGGCGGCATCCGCATCTGGGGCCAGCGGAAGTGACCATTTTCCCGCTTGCGGGTTAGCACTCTGAGCGCTAACCCGCAAGCGGGATCAAAACAACTTATCGCGCCCCGCTGTCCAGCGTGCTCCACAGCTGCGCCGCCAACTCGTCCGCGCGATAGGGTTTCGGGATGAAGCCCAGCACCTGACGATATTCCGATGCGGTCACCTGCTCCGACGAGTATCCACTGGAAAACATCACGCGCACGTCCGGGTTCATTTCCACGAGCCGCTTGAGGGTGTCGCGGCCTGACAGCCGCGGCATCGTCAGATCCAGAATCACCAGGTCGATGTGGTCGCGATGCTCGCGGTAGACCTCCAGGGCCTCCAGGCCGTCCGAGGCCAGCAGAACCTTGTAACCCTGCCGTTGCAAAATCACACTGCCGAGCTGACGGATCAGCGGTTCGTCATCGACCAGCAGGATCGTCTCCCGGCCCGCGGGCGCCGTCGCGGGTACGACCGGAGGCGGACACACAGGCGTCTCCGGGACGTGCCGGGAGAGATAGATGTCGAAGCATGTCCCCTTGCCGACGGCGCTCTCGCAGTCGATCCAGCCCTTGTGATGCTTGACGATGCCGAAAACCATCGCCAGGCCCAGGCCCGTCCCCTTGCCCGTCTCCTTCGTCGTGAAGAACGGCTCGAAGAGGCGCTGCCGCACTTCCGGCGGCATCCCCTGCCCGCTGTCGCGCACGCGCAGGCGGACGAACTCGCCAGACCGCGCCTCCAGGTGCAGCCGCAGATAGTCCTCGTCCGGCGTGAACTGCTCCGTTTCGATCAGCAGGTGCCCTCCCTCGGGCATGGCGTCGCGCGCGTTCAGACACAGGTTCATCAGCACCTGGTTGACCAGGGCACTGTCGGCCTTGACCATCCACAAATCGGGTCGCGCCTTGACCTCCACGCGGATGCGTGGGTCGATGGTGCGGCGCAGGATGCGCAGCGTCTCCTCGATGCAGTGGTTGAGCTGGATCGGTTCAGCGCGGAGCATCGTCCGGCGCGAGAAGCCGAGCAGGCGGCGCGTCAGTTCGGCAGCGCGGAGAGCGGCCTGCTCTGCCGTCAGTAGCAGCTCGCGCTGCGGGTCGTTTGCGGGACAGCGCGGCAACAGCAGCGACACGTTGCCCAGAATCACGGTGAGCAGATTGTTGAAGTCGTGAGCGACTCCGCCCGCCAGCTGCCCGATCGCGTCCATCTTCTGCGCCTGCCGCAGTTGCGCCTCCAGCGCTCGCTGTTCCGTCACATCCCAGAAGATACCCAGCACGCCGGTGGTTCGCCCGCGCTCGTCGCGCAGCGGCGTCTTCACCACGCGCACCGTCCGCAATTTGCCCCCCTGGAGGTTGTCCTCCTCCAGGCTCAGCTGCTTGCCCTCGGTCAGGACTACCAGATCGTCTGCGCGGTACTTGTCTGCCAGGTGCCGTGGATAGAAATCGTAGTCCGTCTTGCCGACCACTTCCCCCTCGGGCAGGCCCACGCTACGGCAGAAAGAGGGGTTGACGCTCACGAAGCGCAGGGCCTGGTCCTTCAGAAAGATGCTCTGGTCGAGGTTGTTGACAATGGAGCGACACTTGGCCTCACTCTCGCGCAGCGCCGCCTCGGTCTTTTTCAGCGTACTGATATCGACAATGGTACCTTCCAGGACGCCGCCGTTCTCGTCCAGCAGGCTGACGTTCTCCAGAACCCACACCGGCGAACCGTCGCGCTTGCGCAGGCAACATTCCCAGTTGCTCAGTTGCCCGTCGGCGCGCAAGCGCTCGACCAGGGCGGCGCGGTCGGCGGGGGCGAAGTAGAATTCCTGGGCATGGTGGGCGAGGATCTGTTCGCGGGTGTCGTAACCGAGGATGCGCGCGAAGGAGTGGTTGCAGTCCAGCAGGCGGCCCTCGGGTGTGGAGCGAAACACGCCGGCCAGGTTGCGCTCGAAGAGGAGGCGGTAGCGCTTCTCGGAGGCCCGCAGTGCTGCCTCGGCACGCCGCGACTCGCTGACGTCGCGGGCGTTGACCAGGCCGAGCGTCTTCGGATCGGCGTGCAAGCGCGTCACTGTCAGGCTGACCGGGATCCAGACACCTTCTTTCTCATGCCGCAAAAAGAAGCCTTCCTGCCCGTGGAAGGGGCCGGTCTTACGGAACGCCAGGCGCAAACGCTGCAGCCCGCCCTGCGTGTCCGCGCGGAACAGATACGTCACGAGCGTCCGCAGCAGTTCCGGCCGCCCGAACCCGGTCAGCCGCTGAGCCATCGGATTGACGTCCAGCAATTGTTCTGTCTCGGGGTCGAACAGAAACAGGGCATCGCCTGCTTCCTCAAACAATGTCTGGGCGAGTTCGGCGACATTATAGGCCGTCATTGAGTGGATCCGAAGAAAACCAGGAACGGACGGTCGCCCGCCAGGCCGCTGTCGTGGATGGTGACCACGCCGGGATGAGCGAGCGACGCCATCAATTCCGCTTCGCGCTGGAAGGCGTGCCGCGGCGCCGCGTCCGCCACCGGAGGGAGCAGTTTGACGGCGACCGTACGCCACGGAGCGAGTTGTTTGGCGCGGTAGACCGTCCCCATACCGCCCTCTCCGAGCTTTGCCTGGAGCCGGTATCCGGGAATGTCCGGAAACTCTGCCGGCTGTCCTTCCATTGCCAGACGCCCCTACGCGGTAGCAACAGGGCGAACGAACAGCGTGCGATGTTCGAGCGGTTCACAGTCGGATAGCGCACGCTACCAACCCGAAGCGTCAGCGAGGTTTTAGCGAGAACCTCGCTGACGCTTCGGGTTGGTAGCGTGCGCCACGCCAGGGCGAACCGCTCTCGGTGGAGAATTGGGGGGAGTATAAGGGGGAAGGTGGGCGATGGACACTCCTTTTTTCGGGCGACAGCACTTTTCCGAAACCCGGCGCGTCGGGAGTGGCGTTTGCCTTGTCGAAAACCGCTGGGAGCGCGGGCGTCCCGCCCGCATCTTGACGCCTCAGAAGCGGGCGGGACGCCCGCGCTCCCAGGTTTTCCACAAGCCAAGTGGCGTTCCAACGGACGGCGCAGGTGTGGTATTCTGGGAAGCGTGGGCTGGCGTTTGGCCCGCGATTCGCTTGGCTGCAGGAGGTGGGTATGGCTCGTCTGTGCGGCATCCTGGGACTGGTTGTCGGCGTCACCCTGGCGAATGGCGGCGGGCCGGTGCCCTCGCGTCACGGCGGCGAGGTCGCTGCCCTCGCCTTCAGCCCGGACGGCAAGGCCCTTTTCTCCGTGGGCCTCGATGGGCTCGTCTGTCGCTGGGATGGCGCCACCGGGACGCAGAAGGCCAACGCTCTCGCTCACCAGGGCGGCACCCACGCCCTGGCGGTGTCGGCGGATGGCAAATACCTGGTAACGGCCGGCGCCGACAATCTGGTCAAACTGTGGGACGCGGCCACGCTCGCCGTGCTCCGCACTTTCGAGGGACACCGCAACGAGGTTCTGGCCGTCGCCCTGTCGCCCGATGGCACACTGCTGGCCTCGGGCGGCGGCGACAAGACGATCCGCATCTGGGACACGGCGACGGGCAAGCCGGTGCGTCACTTTCACGGGCACGAACTGAAGGTCACCGGCCTGGCGTTCGCGCCGGACGGCAAGTCGCTCGCCTCGGGCGGCACGTCGGCGGCGGTGATCCCTGGCTTCTTCGTCGGCGCCAGCCACGCGGACGAGGTGCGGCTGTGGGATCCGCACACCGGCAAGGAGTTGCGCAAGCTGCCGCTGCGCGGTTTGGTGGTGGCCTTCGCCCCGGATGGTCGCAGCCTTCTCGGAGGGGGAATGGTCATCACCGGAACGCAGAACGGCAAGAGCGTTTCGATCCACGGGGGCGCCCAGGTCTGCGTGGCGCCGGCGGACGGAGGCAAGGAGGAACTGCTGGTCAAGGGCCAGGGCGCCTTCGGGGCGTTCTCCGCGGACGGCAAGTTCCTGGTGACGAGTTGGGGACACCGCCGCCATCTGATGAGCCGATTCAACTTCGAGAACGAGATGAAGCACCAGATGGTCAGCGTGTGGGAACTGGCGACAGGCAAGGAAGTGGTGCTGGTGCGCGAGAATGTTGCACCCGTTGCAGCCTTCGCGCCGGACGGCCGCAAACTGGCCGTCGGCCGGATCAATGGCGTGGTCGTCCTGATCGATCTGGTGCCGGGGAGGGCGAAGGACAAGCATCCCGAGTTGGCGGTGGAGGAGGGCGAGCGCTGCTGGAAGGTGCTGGCGTCGGAGGATGCGAAGGTCGCTTACGAACAGATGTGGGCCCTGATCCTGGCGGGTGATAAGGCGGTCACGCTGCTTGGGGACCGCCTGCAACCCGTGGAGCCGGCGGGCGCGGTGGTCAAGGAGTTGCTGGCGAAACTCGACAGCAAGCGCTTTGCGGTGCGCGAGG